>CBINGT010000309.1:0-4803 GCA_966250245.1 uncultured Anaerolineae bacterium | reverse complement strand
CCACCAGCCACCCCACCTCGCTGGCTGGTTCGAGGATTGCGACCACTTCGCTCGGAGGCAAGGGCGCGTCGAGACGAGGAAGCTGCGCGATCACCGCGCGGGCATCCTGCAGGTGATCCAGATACACTCGCTTGAATTGGAGCCGTCGCCCCAGCGCTTCCAGTTCGTCGGCAGGCAGACGGCTGGTCAGCAGGGCGAATGTGCTCAGCATCCAGTTGTCGAACTCCGCCAGGGACGGCCAGGGGTGATTCTGCCGCGCGAAGCGAATGGCGTAGAACGCGCCGCGCACCCACTCGTCAATCCGCAGATCGGGGTGGATCTGCCGCAGGATGCCAAGCCGGTCGAGGCGGCCCAGGGCGCGCAGCGGCTCCGCTTCGGCCAGAATCGCCGCGAACTCATGCCGGATGCGGTCGCCACTCACGCGGTCCAGCAGGCCGAGCGCGCTTCCGATGAGTTCCTCAGTGCGCGGCTCAATTGTGAAGCCGAGCCGCTGTTCGAGGCGTACGGCGCGCAGCATCCGCGTCGGATCGTCTACAAAGCTCAGGCTGTGCAACACGCGGATCACACCATCTCTCAGGTCTTGCTGCCCGCCGAAGAAGTCGAGGATTTCCCCCATTGGACCCGGTGAGAGCCGGATCGCGAGCGTGTTGATCGTGAAGTCGCGCCGCTGCAAGTCGAGCTTGATGGAGCTGCGCTGGACGGTTGGCAGCGCGCTCGGCTCCTCGTAGAACTCGCGCCGCGACGAGACAAAGTCGATTGCGCTAGGCAGTCCGTTGCCATTCAGGGGTGCGTTCAGCGCGCGGAGCACGTTCTCGTCCAGCAGCCATTTCGCGGTGCCGAACTGCGCGTGACGGCGCACATCGCCGCCGTACGCCGCGTGCAGCGCGCTGACCAGATCATACGCCTCGCCCTCGACGACGAGGTCGATGTCCTTGTTCGGGATATCGAGCAGCAGGTCGCGCACGAATCCGCCCACCAGATACAGCCCCACCCGCTGCGCCTGCGCCTGCTCCGCAATCGCTTCGAGTAGGTGCCACGTGGGGGGAGCCAGCGCGCGCCGCAGCCGCGTGATAATCGCCTCGCGGTGCGTTTCGTCTTCCGTCTGCCCCCACTGCTTGATCAGGTCGGTCCGCGTGACGATCCCCAGCAGCCGCCCATCGTCGTCGATCACCGGGATCTGCCCCCAGCCGGAGCGCATCATCCGCTGCTGGAGCACGTCGATCGAGTCGTCCGGGCGGACGGTCACCGCACCGGTGTCCATGATCTGGCTGACCGGCAGGCGGCCCAGCCCGTGATGCATTGCCCGGTCAACCGCGCGACGCGTCACCAGCCCGACCGGGCGGCGATCCGCGTCGATCACCGGATAGCCTTCGTGCCCGGTGCGGACCATGCGCTCGTGGACTGTCTTCACGGCGTCGTCGGTGCGAACGGTCTGCACGCCGACCGACATCAGGGCCTCTACCCGCTGTGAGGCAGAGACAATCGACGGTAACATCGCCAGGATTTCGGCGCGCACCTCGGGAATCTGGCGGTCGCGGATCAACCCGGCGGCGGCGCGACCATGCCCCCCGCCCCCGAAGCGCTTTGCCACGCGCGACACGTCGATGGCATCGGTCGTCGCGCGCGCGACAAGCTGGATGTCCCCGCCAAGCTGCACCAGCACGAACACGGCAGCCGGTTCGTACAACTCGCGCAACTTGTGCGCCAGCGTTGCGATCTCGTCCACCGGTCGGGCGGATTCGGCGGTCGCCAGCAGAACCACATGCCCGCTGACGGCGTGCGCCTCGACGGACTCTAGAAGGCGCTCGTAAAGCTCGCGCTGGTCTGGCTGGAGCCGGTGTTGCAGAAATTCCCGCACCGTGTCGAGGTCCGCGCCACACTCCATCAGCCACGCCGCGCAGCGCAGATCGCGGGCAGTCGTCGTACCGTACGACAGCGAGCCAGTGTCTTCGTAGATGCCGATCATCAGCAGCGTGGCTTCGAGCGGCTCCAGCGGGATCTGGCGGCGGTGGATCTCCTCAACCAGCAGCGTCGTCGCCGCGCCGACCGGCTCCCCGGTGTAAGTTTGCCCTTCGGCAAGCTCACGACCGAGCGGATGGTGATCGATGAAGTGGATCGGCGTATTCGGGCGCATGCCGCGAACGGTCGTGAAGCTCTGCGTGTCCACAACCGTCACGTGCTCCAACTGCCCGCCGCGCTTGAGCTCATCCGGATGGCGAAAGGGAAAGGCCGTCCGGTAGAGGTTGAGGAAGTGCTGCACGTTCCGGTTGACGCGGCGCGGGAGCACCGGCGTGGCCTCGGGATCGAGTTTCCACGCGGCGAACATCGACGCCAGAGCGTCAAAATCGGCGTTATCGTGCGTCAGGATCAGCTTCACGCAATCACTCAGGCGCTAAGCCCATGAACGGCAGACAAGGAATCATAGGGTGTGTATGGCGTAGGGGCGGAGCAAGCTCCGCCCGTTAATTCCTGTGCCGGTTCTGGTTGCAAGCGATGCAAGTATCGCCCCTACAAGAAACCAAACCTGGCGGCCTTGCTCCTAGCCAAGTGCATCCCACACCGCGAGTTTGGCGCGCACGCGGCGGATCACTTCGTCGGTGAACTCGCTGGTCGTCGCCTGCCCGCCGAGGTCCGAGGTCCGCACGCCATCGTAGACCGCTTCGAGCGTTGCCTCGCGGATCGCGCGGTGGACGCGTTGGAGCGGCTCGCTCTCGGTGTAGCTAAGCAGCGCCGCCCCGGCAAGGATCATCGCGATCGGGTTGGCGACGTTTTTGCCCTGCAGCGAAGGCGCCGTCCCGTGAGTCGCCTCGGCGATCACGGCGCGCATCCGCAGATCGTCGTCCAGGCTGAGGATCAACGACTCGGACCCGGCAATCGAGCCGAACATCTTCAGCACCAGGTCGGACAGGTTGTCTCCGTCGCGGTTCAGCGCCGGGATGACCAGCGGCTCGCCCGCCGTCTCAAGCAGCAGCGCATACGTCGCGTCGATCAACTGCGGCTCGTAGCGTACCGATGGATAGCGCAAAGCGGCCGCGTCGAGTTCTTCTTTGAACATCGCTTCGTAGATCGGGCTGACGGTGAACTTCGGCCCGCCGAAGACCTTTGCGCCCACCCGCGACGCGTACCAGAAGGCGAACTCTGCCACAGCGCGGCAGGTACGGCGGGTGATTTTCTCGGTGCGATACGCGACCTCGTCCAGTCCCTCGCCCTCGCGCCATTCTTTCGCGCCGTACGCATCATCAACCGCCATGCGCACCACGGCGATCGGGGAGTGCACGCCCGCGATTGGGCGCACCGGCGGAATACGCCGCCCCACTCGCAGGATCACCTGCGCGTCAATCGCTTCGCGCAGGATCGCGTTCGGGCTGCCCACATCGTTCGGATCGACCGGCGTGATGGTCGCCGCCTTGAGGCCAAGCCGGTGGCGGCAGACTGCCTCCGCTGCCTCACGCACGACGGCGTTTTGCGTCGCGCGGCGGTTCTCAAGGGACAGATCGAAGCGCCGGAACTGCACGCCCAACGGCGTAACGAACGGCTCCAGCACGCGCAGCGACTCTTCGAGCAGCTCCTGTCCGGTCTGATCTCCCTCAAGGACCACAATTGTCGTGTTCGGGTCGGTGCTCAATTCGATCGATCCTTTCTTGCGAACATGCAGCCAGATGCGCCACGCTCCCGGCGTGGTTAGTCGTGATTATAGCGTTTTCGTGCGCGCGGACGCAGGGAGAACTCGCCGGGCGCGGATCAGCGCAGCAGCGCGGCCACCAGCCAGACCACCACGACCGCATTCGCCACGATCAGGAAGCCCATCTGCACACGGCCGCTGGCGTCAATTGCGGTCGTACCGCGCGCGTCGGTCTTGGGGCGAAAAACGAGAAGCAGCGGCGCCAGCACCACCGGCACGACCAGCAGCCACAGCGGCCACAGTCCGAGCAGCACCGTCGCCACCAGGCACAGCGCAGCCAGCGCCATGCTCAGGTACATCAGGCGGCGCGCGCCCTGCTCGCCCACCAGACTCGCTGTATTCCGCAGACCGGCGGCGCGATCGACGTCATAATCGCGGACCTGGTTGTAAAGCTGCCCGTAGGCCGAGGCGAGCGCCGCGCCCAGCGCCACCAACCAGATCGCGCCCGGCGCGCTGTCGTAGGCGAAGTATCCGGCCAGGAACAACAGCGCGCTGAGCATCAGCACGTGCGAGAGGATGTCTACCACCGGCCGCGCCTTGAGCCGCACCGCCCGCCACGAATAGAGGATCGACAGCACGAGCGTCAGCGCGCCGATCCAGAAGGCGCCCGTGCTGGTGATCGCGTAGAGCGCCAGCGCAATCACGCCAATCACCAGCGCAACCGCCCACCCCTCGCCCCGCGAGATTTCGCCGATCGCAACCGGATTGCGGTGCGCGCGGGCGGGGTCGCGGGCGTCGTCGGGCGCGTCTTCGACGTCGTTCACCATAAACGCAACGGTCATCGCCAGCACGTTTGCCAGCGTCACCGTTACGACGCGCCAATCCAGCTCGATCCCTGCCCGATTCTCGGCCGCCATCAGCGCGCCGACCAGCGTCAGCGGGATGGTGAACAGCGTGTGCTCTTTCCAGCGGGACAGGCGGACAAGCCCGGCGAGGAAGGTGCGCGGCGTGCGCGTTTGCGCGTGTTGGACGTTCACGGCAAGTCTCCGTCAATCGGTGCTGCCAGGAAAGCGATGAGCGGTTGATAGTCTATCGAAATGATGTGGTCAACACAGCGCTTGCCGGGGAAACCTCATCCCTTAACCCCGGCCCCTTTTCCCCTCTCCATGCATGGAGAGGGG
>CBINGT010000308.1:0-4830 GCA_966250245.1 uncultured Anaerolineae bacterium | reverse complement strand
TCCGCACGCGAGCCGATCCCGCCTTCGTCCGCCCAATGGCTGGCGCGCAGGCTGATGCTGGCCTGGACGTGGACATCCTGGCTGGGCTGGGCGTCGAGGCGCTGCGTCATGCCGACCTGCGCGACTGCCGTGGTGTACAGCGGCACAAGCGCGCCGATCGAGGCGCTGAGGATCGCGCCCGCGATAATCGTCAGCAGCGAGCGCCACTGCGTCACCAGCCGCGCCACGGCGAGATGTGCGGCGAAGCGGACCGGCGTGCGGCGCAGCTCCGCCAGACCTTCAAACAGGCGCGCAGCGCGGCGGCGTTGGGTACGATGAGCGTGCATGCTCTCTTCCTTGACGGCGGATCTTCCCAGGGATACGCATGGGGAATGAGCCACAGACGGGCGCGGGTGCGATTGCACCCGGTTGTTGACTTATACGTAAAGAACGGTTGACCCTATCACACCGGGCAACCGCTCCCCCGCTTGCGCGGGCTATTGTAAAACAAAATGCAGCGAAAGAACAGAAAAGGGGGAGTAGGGAGTGGTGAGTGGGGAGTAGGGATACAGCTTTTCCCTACTCCCGATTGCCTACTCCCTACTCCCTTCGCTTTTAGCTTAGTTGGCCGGAAGCGGTGTCGCCGTCGGATCGATTCCCTCTGTGACTTCAGCGGGCTCCTCGGTGAACGGCACCGGGGTGGCCGTAGGCCCCACCTCAAACGGGCCCTCGCCAGCGCCCGGCGTTATCTCCACGCTCCACTCGCCGCTCACGTATGGCGTCGGTGGGACGGCCTGTGGGCTGACGATCGAGTAGTATGTCAGGCCGTACACGCTAGGGCCAAGGCTCACCGGGTAGACCGGCGCGCCCAACTCAACCAGCGTCACTTGGTCCAGCGCGACCCGCGCGGGGAGATAGTTCGGGTTGAAATCGAGTACGCTCTCGAACTCGCGGCGCGCCAGATCGGGGAGCTGCTGCGCGGCGTAGACCATCCCGCGCCAGTAGGCGACTTCCTCGAAGAACCCGGCCTGGCTCTGCTCGTCCGCCAGCCGCATCACTGAGCCCTCAAGGCTGCCCGCGCCGAAATACGCGGCGTAGGCTTCGGGGCGATACCACAGCACGCGCCAGGGCAGGCCGAGGTCGAATGCCCGGTCAAACGCTTCCGCCGCGCTGAAGGGATCCCCCATCGCAACCCACGCCGCGCCGACGTTAAACATGGTCCAGGCGTCTGCATCTTCCCCGGCGTCTTCGCCTGCGAGCAACAGCGCCGCCTGATACCCCGCTGCCGGGTCTGCGTAGTGCGCCAGTTCGTCCAGCGCCTCGGCGCGGTCTTCGGGCCGGTAGACGATCAGGAACGCCCGGTTGAACTGCCGCCACGCGTCGTCCAGCTCGTCATACGACACTTCGCGCGGCGCATCTTCACCCGCCCCCAGGAAGCTGTCGTACACCAGGAACGTCTGCGCATCGTCGTCGTAGCCCGTAACAACCCAGTGATGCCCGTACCACTCGTCGTCCAGTTCCAGCCCGACCGGGATCACGACCGGGAAGCCCGACGCCACCAGCCGCTTGAGCAGCGCAGGAACGCCGCCCACGCGATGCAGCGCGCCGAACTCCGTCTCCTGCTCGACAAAGTAGACCATCTCCCACAGCATGACGCTGCGATCGTCGGCGTCAGCGCGCAGCCATTCCGCCACCTCGGCCTGATCGCCTTCCCAGCCGAGCGCGCTCAGCGCCATCGACAGCGCGGCAGGACCGCTGTTGTTCCACGTCTGCGCCTCGAAGCGCACGCCCTCGATCTCAGCGCGCGACGGCAGGCCCAGGTCCAGCGGGACCGAGGTGATCGACGACGACATGCCCGGCATCATCGGCACCGGCGTGGCTGTTGGCTCTCCAGACGACATCTGCCCCCCCGCCGGGGCGGTCACCGGGACCGGCGTACTGGTGGGCGGGATGATGGTCGGCGTTTCCGACTGCGCGCCAGGCGCGGCGGGTTGGCCGCCTTGCGGCGCGCCAGGGGCGGTCATATCAGAGTCGCCAATGCGCTGCGCCAGCAGGATCGCGCCCACACCAAACAGCGTGATCAGCAGCACCGCCGCGACCAGCGTCAGCAGGGAGCGACTTTGCGGCGCGGGGCGAAGACTCGCGATTTCAGGGAAATGAACCGTCATCTCGATGTTCTCCGTTCGTTCAGGTTTGTACACAACTCCGTCGAGTGCAGGAGCGACTTTGGAATGTCCGTTGCGGGAAAAGACTTCCGGCAGATGCAGCGGCGGCAACGCATCGACGCGCGTGGCGGCGTCTTCGCGCACCGCGCCCGCGATCGCCATCCACGTCTCTAGCGCGGCGCGACACGCCTCGCACCCGCTGAGGTGCGCTTCAAGCGCGGCGCGCTCCGCCGGCTCAAGCGTTCCGGCGGCGTAGTATGGTAGCTGGTCCTGCCATCGGTCATGCATCGGCGTTTTCCCGCAGTCTTAACACCCGTTCAAGCAGAGTCTTGGCGCGGTGAAGGCGGCTCTTGACCGTCCCCGGCGCGACGCCGAGCACTTCGGCCGTTTCGGCACCGCTCAGCCCGTGGTAGAAGACCAGCTCCAGCGTCTCGCGCTGATCGTCCGGCAGATCGCGCAGCGCAGCGCGGATCGCCTGCTGCTCCGACCGGCGCTCGACCAGCTCAAGCGGGCCGGTGTCGTCGGCGGCGGCGCGGTCATCCAGCGGTGGCTCGTCGGGTGGGCGGCGCTGGCGTGCGGTGATCGCCCGGCGCCGAGCGATCGCCAGCAGCCACGTGCGAACTGCGCTCTCCCCGCGAAACTGGGCTGCGCTCCGCCACACCGCGAGCATCACGTCCTGCAACACCTCTTCGGCCAGATGTGGATCCCCCACCTGTCCAATCAGGTACGCCAGCAGGGCGCGCCCGTGGCGGGCGTAGAGCGCTTCAAGCGCCGTCGCGTCGCCCCGCCCGATCCGCTCCACCAGCCAGATATCCGGCTCGCCAGCGTCGGGCACCTTCCACCAGGGCCTGTCTGCCAAGTCCTCTCCTCTCGCTCCTTGCACCTAATTAGTCGTGCAAACCGTCCAAACGGTTCCCATTTCGGTGCGAGTTATGCGAAGTTTACCTTAGGACAGTGTGCTGAAACACACGCACGCTTGCGCGGGTGTCAATATTAAGAGGGGGACTTGGAGGAAAAGAAAATGTCGCTCGGTACCGCTTGCTTTCGCAAGACGGGTCAAGCTATACTTATAGTGTTCGCATACGGGTTAAGACGCGGCAAGAGACTTTGACATTGAAGATGTTATACACATCACAAGAAGTCCATTGCGGCGCCTAACCAGGCTCGTGCGTCGGCGTAGGTGGGCCGCGCGGCGCGCGATGAAACCGTGCTCGCCACAGTTCCGAGCAGCACCCACAACACAAGGCGGATAACCACAAGATGGAATGGGAGAACAATCACCAGCCAGAAGACGAACAGCCCGAGGAGTGGCAGTCGGAAGGCGAGAGCTTCGCAGAGATGCTCGAAGCTACGTTCGACTATGCCCCACCGCGCCGAGGTGAGATTCGCAACGCGACGATCATGCAGATCGAGTCGAACGAGATCATCGTCGACATGGGCGCCAAGCAAGACGGCATCGTCACCGCTCAGGATCTCGAACGGCTCGATCCGGAATATCGCGCCTCGCTGCGCGTCGGGCAGGAAGTCCCGGTCTACGTCCTCAACCCCAGCGGCAGCGAGGGGCAGCTCGTCGTGTCGATCAACATGGGGCTTCAGCAGTACGACTGGAACCGCGCCCGCGAGCTGGTTGAAAGCGAGGAAGTGGTCGAGGTCACCGTCACCGGACACAATCGCGGCGGGATCCTCGTCCGCTGGAGATTGCTCGAAGGCTTCATCCCCTCGTCGCACATGGTCACGGTAAGCGCCGGGCTTCAGGGGAACGAGCGCCGCGAAACGTTGAATCACCTCGTCGGTCAAAAACTGCACGTCAAGGTGATCGAGGTCGATCAAGACCGCCGCCGGTTGATCTTCTCCGAGCGCGAGGCGCAGCGCGAATGGCGCGCGCAGCAGAAGGCGCGCCTGCTCAGCGAGCTTTCGGAGGGAGATGTCGTCACCGGAACGGTCACCGGGCTGCGCGATTTCGGCGCGTTCGTCAACCTCGGCGGCGCGGATGGGCTGATCCATGTCAGCGAGCTGGCGTGGCATCGCGTCGATCACCCGCGCGACGTGCTGAAGGTCGGCGATCAGATCAAGGTGTACGTCCTCAGCCTCGACCTGGAGCGCAACCGCATCGCGCTGAGCCGCAAGCGCCTGCTCCCCGATCCGTGGGACGACGCGCTGGAACGCTATCACGAAGGGATGCTGGTCGAGGGAACCGTCACGAACGTCGTGGACTTCGGCGCGTTCATCGCGCTGGACGACGGCCTCGAAGGGCTGCTGCACCTGAGCGAAATGGGCGACGGCACGCTCAAGGAGCCGTACAGCTACGTCAAGAAGGGCGACCGGCTCCAACTGCGCATCAGCCGCCTGGAGCCAGAGCAGCGGCGCGTCGGCTTCACGCAGCGCTGGGGCGTCGACGCGGTCGAGGAGCCGCCGGAGTCTGAGCTGGCCGAGCCAGAGCCGGAATCCGAGGGACTGCTGCCGCCGATCGACCTGCCCGAGACGGAGCCGCCCGTAGACGAAGTTCAAGAAGCGGCCGCGCCGGGCATGGAGCTTCCCGACATCGATCTGCCGGAGATTGAGCCGCCGGTCGATGCAGTGCCGGAGGCGCAGCTTTCCGAGGAACTCGCTTCGGAGTCGGAAGAGTCTGAGTCGGACGTCGAAGAAGAGGACGATGATGAAGAAGACGATGATGACGATGATGACG
>CBINGT010000307.1:0-4931 GCA_966250245.1 uncultured Anaerolineae bacterium | reverse complement strand
CGCTCGATCTCGCCCGGCACGGCGTCGAGTTGCCCGCGCTGCTCGGCAGCCCGGCGATCGACCTGCGCGCGGTCATCGTCGCGCACGAGGCAACGGGTTAAGCAGTCTATCTCAAGAAGTCGGCAAACGATGCACTCGCCGGAGAAACCTCACCCCTGGCCCCTCTCCGTTTACGGAGAGGGGAAAAGGGGCCGGGGGTTAAGGGGTGAGGTTCTCACTCGTCCTGTTCCGGCGCCTGTCTGCGCTGCCAGCGCCGCCATGCCAGCGCGATCCCGCCCGCGACCAACAGAAGCAGCACGATCCGCACCAGCATCAGAACCGGGTCGCGATCCGCCAGCAGCAAGACGATCAGCGCCAGGCCGATCCCCGCCAGCAGATACGCCAGCAGACGCTCGCGCTCGCTTTGCAGCAGCAGAATGCGCGTCTGAACGGTCTGCATCATCAACTCAATGCGGCGCAGCGTCGCTTCGACCGTGATCACCTCGGCGTCGACCTGCTCCACCTGCCCGGCGAAGGTCGCCACGCGCCCTTCCCATATGGTCGGCGCCGCGTTCCACAGGCCGCTCTCCATCAGCGCCAGCCGGTACTCCGTCGTCAGCCGGTTGAGCGCCGTCGCCGTGGCGCGCGTGGTATCGAGATCGCGCAACGTCTCGTGATAGGACGCTTCGAGCGCGACGATCTCGGCATGCAGCGGATCGAGCGAGCGCAAACGGCTGCGCGCGTCCGGCGCAGTCCAGTCGTGGATCGCCTGCGCAACCCGATCGAGCGCCACTTGCGGCGCCCGCCCCATCCGCGCGACGTGCTCATGATAGCGCGCCAGCGTGTAGCGCGCTTCGACCGGATACCAGTCCAGGCGCGGCACGTCCTGGCTGAGGAACTGGCGTGCGCGGGATTCGCCGCGTGCGTCCGGATAGACGAGCAGGTTGACGTCCGCTTCGCCGAGAGAGAACAGGCCGAACTCCAGCCGCATCGTCTGCGGAAACCGCGCGTCGAGGTCTTCCGGCAGGCGCGGCGCCATTCCGCACCAGTAACGCGTGGTCGCCAGCCAGGTGGGCGTCGTGGGCGCCTCGCCCAGCGACTCGTCGAGCGTCCGCCAGACGGTATGCTCGTGATCGCCAGGGCGCGCCAGCACCACGCGCAAAAGCAGCATGTTTCGCAAGGCGTAGGCTTGCAGCCAGGCGGCGGCGTTGGTGTGCCCGCGTAGCTCGGCAAGCTCCATCAGCGGGCGGAGCGTGCGTGGCGGGCTGTTCACCGCAGCCAGACGCGGCATCTCCGGCGCGGGCATCGCCAGCCACCCGGCGACCGAGGCGAGCATCCGCTGCGTGTCTTCCACAAACTGGCGATAGCGGTCCTCACGCCGGTCAGACGTATCGCCTGGCGCCTCGTACAGATAATAATAGGTCGCCTGAACGAGCGGCTCCCGAACGATCATGCGTGTCCTTTCGTGCTACCGAGCGCGGTGAATATGCCCCGACTCCCTGCTCCCCATTCCCCACTCCCAGATTATACGAGTTTGACGGGGCTGTCGAGGGACAATACAATCCCGGCGAGATCTACGCAGACCGGAGTTTTCGATGACCAATCACGCGGAACAGCCAGCGATCGTGCGCGATCAAAGCGCCGCGCTGCCGCGTTTTTTGACCACCCGCCGTATCCTGATCGCGCTGCTGCTCATCGCGCTGGCGCTGCGCCTCATCTATGCGCTGCGCCTCGACCATCGCGCCCCGTATACCGACTTCGGCGGCGACGCCTGGTGGTATCTCGACACCGGCTATCACCTGATCGGCGGCGAGATCGACCACGTGATCCCCGCTGGGCCGGTGTACCTGCTGTTCACCGGATTCTGGCAGCGCATCTTCGGGCAGAACCAGCCGGAAGCGGTCGCCGCCATCCGCACGGCGCAGGCGATCCTCAGCACCGCGACGATCTATTTCGCGTTTCTGCTGGCGCGGCGGTTGAGTGGAGACGCGCGCGCCGGGCTGCTCGCTGCGGCGCTCATGACGGTGTCGCCGGTCTTCCTGCTAGAGCAGGGCACGATCACAACCGAAACGCTCTATATGGCGCTGGTGACCGGCGGGCTGGCGCTGTTCCTCTCGATCGTGGCACGCGTGCGAGACGGCAGGCCGGTTCGCGCGAGGGCGCTCGTCGCCGCCGGGGCGATCTTCGGGCTGGCGACGCTGACGCGGGCGGTGTTCCTGCTGTATCCGGTTGCGCTGGCGGGCTTTCTGTGGTGGCTGGGGCGCAAGCGGGTTGTCCGTCACGCCGCGATCCTGCTGGCCGTCTATGCGGGCGTCGTGCTGAGCTACACCGCCTACAACCTGATCCGCTTCAACGAGTTCATCATCGGCGCGCAGGGCATCACGTCGTTCGTCTATATGGGCGCGCGGGGGTGGAGCGGCCCCGAAGAGATGGACCAGCAGCTTCTTGAAGATGTGCCGGAGCACGCCGAGATCGATCCCACGCTTGAGGACCGCGATCCCGCGCTGATCGAGGGCACGTTGCGCGCCATCACCGGCGACCCGCTCGGCTATGCGTGGCGGCGCGTGTCGGAGCTGGGCGGCGCGTACCTGCAGCCGCACGGCACGGTGTTGTTCGCCGGGGAAAGCGTTAAAGACCTGGCGCGCCGATGGCTGACCGAAGATCGCTCGCTGGATGGGCTAATCCGCGTCGTGCGTGGGGACTGGTTCGGGGCGAAGCTGGCGCTCTACCTGTTCCACTACGCCGCGCTGATCCTGGGCGTCGCAGGCATCTGGCTAACGCGCCGCCGCTGGCCGCTGATGCTGCCGCTGGCCGGGTTCATCGCCTACCTGACGCTCGTCCATCTGGTGCTGATGGTCACCCCGCGCTACCTGTTCCCGCTGGAGCCGATCTTTATCGTCTTCGCCGCGTGCGCGCTGGTGATCGGATGGCAGCGGTGGCGCGCTCAGCGGATGGCCCGCAACGCCGGATAAAGCGCCTGAAACTTCGCGTGTAGCTCCGCGTAGGTCGCCTGCGCGCCGAACTCCGGCATTTCGGTCGAGCCATAGCGCACCACCCGCGCGACCGCTTCCGACAGGTCGAAAAACAGGTTCGCGCCCAGCCCGCCGAGCATCGCCGCGCCGACTGCGGTGTGCTCGCTGCCCTCGATCGTTTGCAGCGACACGCCGAGCACGTTCGCCAGAATGTATCGCCACAGCGCGCCCTGCGCTCCGCCGCCGCCGATCAGGAAATGGTCCGGCACCGGACCCGCCGCCTGAAGCGCCTGCAAACAGTCACGGAACGCATAAGCGACCCCTTCCAGCACGGCGCGCGTCATGTGCGCCTGCGTGTGCCGCGTCGTCAGCCCGACAAACGCCCCAGTCGCCTGGGGATCCATATGCGGCGTGCGCTCGCCTTCGAGGTACGGCAGGAAGAACAACCCCTCAGCGCCGGGCGGGACCTGGCTGGCGCGCGCCAGCAGATCGGAATACGCCAGCGGATTCTCTGGATCGATCACGTCGCGCCACCAGCGCAGCGCGATCCCGCCGTTGAGGATCGCGCCCATCGTGTACCAGCGGTTCGGGATGGCGTGGCAAAAGGTGTTGAGCCGCAGCGCCGGGTCTACCTGCGGGCGGCTGGAGACGACCGTGATCTGCCCGCCTGTGCCAAGCGTGATCGATCCGCGCCCCGCCTCGACCACGCCCGCGCCGAGCAACAGCGCCGCCTGATCGCCCGCGCCCGCGACTACCGGAATGTCCGCCCGCAGGCCGAGCGCGTCCGCCGCCGAGGGGCGCAGCGTGCCAACCACCGCCGCCGACTCGGACACCGGCGGAAGCAGCTCCATCGGAACGCCGCACGCGCCCGCCAGCGCGTCCGACCAGCGCCGCTCGCGAATGTCGTACAGCCACGTCGCCGAGGCGTCGGACGGGTCGCTGCTCAACGCCCCGGTCAGGCGCAGCACGATGTAATCCTTCGGCTGGACGACCGCGCGTGCCTTTTCGAGCGTGGCAGGCTCGGCTTCGCGCAGCCACGCCAGCGACGCGCCCGCGAACCCCGGCGAGAGCCGGTTCCCCGCAAGTTGCACCACGTCTTCATGCGGCAGGCGCCCCTGGACGATCTCGCACAGGTTGGCGCTGCGGCGGTCCATCCAGATGATCGCGGGGCGCAGGGGAGCCAGGTCCGCGCCTAGGATCACCGCGCCGTGCATCTGCCCGGTCAGCCCGATCCCGCGCACGCGCCCGGCCATTACGTTCGCCGCGCGCAACGCCTCGCGCACTGCGACGACCACCGCGCTCCACCACGCCTGCGGATCCTGCTCGATCCACTGCGGGCGCGGGTTCAGCAGCCCGTAGCCCTGCTGGCCGACGCCGCGCGCTTGCCCGTTGGCATCCAGCACAACGCACTTGGCGCTCTGCGTCCCCACGTCAATTCCAAGCACCACGTCGCTGCGCTCTGCACTCAGCCGCATGAAGACCGCTCCTTCTTACAGTCGGTAACGCGCCTTAAGTATAGGTCAAAACTGCGCAACGCGGCATGAGCGACAACTGCCCTTGACCTGACCGACTTAAAAGCGGATCGGGGTTGTTCAGAGGCCGCTGTGAGCGTATAATAAGGGATTGGAGTAACAGTCCGAGGTGAGGTATGCCAGTCTACACGTACCAATGCGAAGAATGCGGCGTCCGGTTTGACGCGCGTCAGAAGTTTTCGGACGCCCCGATCACAATCTGCCCGGAGTGCGGCGGGCACACGCATCGCGTTCCGCAACCGGTTGGGATCGTCTTCAAAGGTTCTGGCTGGTATTCGACGGACAGTCGCGGGCGCAACCCTCTCGCGACGCCGCCCACCAAGTCGGAAAGCGACTCCGGCGACAAGAAAAGCACGACGAGCGACACGGCGTCGAGCGGCGATTCCAGTTCCTCGGCCGCCAAGCCCGACACCAAGTCGAGCGACTGACTCCCGCCGCCCAGCGGGCA
>CBINGT010000306.1:0-4938 GCA_966250245.1 uncultured Anaerolineae bacterium | reverse complement strand
CTGCAGAATATGTGCCTCACGCTTCGGCAGCCGCTCCAACACCTGCGCCAGATGCTCGCGCAGCAGGTTCTGCGTCACGACCTCGGTCGGCTGAGGCGTGTTTTCGTCCTCGATAAAGTCGCCGTATTCCGAATCGGCGTCTTCCTCGATCGGCGTCTCCAGGCTGATCGGGCGGCGCGAAATCTCGATCAGATCGGCGACCTTGTCGGGCGTGGTTTCCATTTCCTCGGCGATCTCTTCCATTGTCGGCTCGCGCCCAAGCTGCTGCGCGATTTGCGTCTGGACGCGCCGCATCCGGTTGATCTGGTCGCCCATGTGGACCGGCACGCGGATGGTCCGCCCCTGGTCAGCCACGGCGCGGCTGACGGCCTGCCGGATCCACCACGTCGCGTAGGTGCTGAACTTGTGCCCGCGCTGCCACTCGAACTTGCGCGCCGCGCGGATCAGCCCGATGTTCCCTTCCTGGATCAGGTCCAGAAACGGCACGCCACGCCCGATGTACTTCTTCGCCACGCTGATCACGAGGCGCGAATTGGCGCGCACCAGGTATTCCTGCGCGGCTTCGCCGTCTTCGACGATCTCCTGAAGCTCCCAACGCTCCTCGGGCGACAGGCTATCGCCGTATTCCGCAAGCTGCTCCTCAGCGAGTTTGCCCGCTTCCATCCGTTTGGCGAGCGTGACTTCCTCTTCGGCGGTCAGTAGCGGGACGCGCCCGGCTTCTTTCAGATAGAGCCCGACAACATCGTCGGTTTCGATCGCCTGCTGATACCCGGCATCCTCGATTAGATCCTCGTACAGCGCACTCGGATCGAGCGTCGCCTCGTGGTGGTTCGTAGGCGGCCGGGCCTCTTCCCCTTCTTCCTCAGGCTCGGCTTCATCGACCAGCTCTTCGGCCTCGAGCTCGCTCTCTGGGGCCGCAGGAATGACCTCAATCCCGGCTTGATGCAGGGCGTCGAGCATTTCTTCCAGCTCGTCGATCTGCGTCTCAAGCTCGGGCATCAGCGAGAGGATGTCGTCGTATGTAATATACCCCCGCTGCTGGCCTAGCGCGATCAGGCGTGGCAAAGCCTCGGCATCTGCCGTGCGAGAGGGTGTTGGTTGGTTTCCTGATACCGTCATATCGCTATCACTAAGCGTCCACACAAAGACACCCTACCACCGAACGGTAGGGTGCCCTCGACATCCGCGGCAAAGCGCGGTTTCGTCAGGGCACAGGGGCCGACACGGTCGCCGTCGGCGTCTCGTCGGCGGAATTCACGGCAGATGGCGCCGTACCAGATAGTTGTTCTAGCAAGAAATCGACCTCGACCAGAAAAACCTGCTCGCTGTCGCGCGGCCAGACATATCGCGCGACCTGGTCAGGATTCCGGTCCCCCACTTCAAACACCACCGATTCAAACGCGCGTCCGGTGATGTCGCGACCCGCGAATTGAAGCTCATACTCGGGCTGCGGCCGCACTCCGAATCGCGCCAGGTTGTCCGGGGTGGCGTCGAAGCGGTCGACGGCGGCGAGCCGTGTAATCGAGAGCGCGAGGGCCTCAACGGCGGCCTGGTCGATCGCGTCGGCCGGTAGACCGTCGTCAAATTGAGGCATCTGTGCAGCGTACCACATTCCCTCGCCGTCACGAACAAGCAAAACGCCTGTCCCTTGCGTGACATTCCGCACTTCTATGCGTTCAATATGCTCAGCGCGGCTCAATTGCGGAAACAGCACGCTCGCCGCGGCGTTAAGGTTGTCGATCGCGCTCGGATCTTCCAGCATAAGCAGCAGGACCATCGCGCCGGCGAACACCGCCAGCAGAGCATACATCACGGGTCGGCGCAGCATTTCACGGTCCCGCTGACAGAAATCTCACTTAGTAAGTGTAACCTAACGGCGTCGATACCACCAAACGTCTCCCCCCAGCGCCAGGACCGCGCACGGCAGAATCACCATCGTAATCACGGCGATGGTGCTGCGCTGTTGGTCTGAGAGCACCAGGTTCAGCAGTGTGGGATCGGTGATGGGTGTAAAGCTGACCGACTCCACGTAGCCCGTCAGCCAGTCGACCAGATCGGTCCAGAACCAGACGTTGCCTGGCAGGCTTTGCACGAACTGGTTGCTTACGAGGTCGGAATCGCCGATCAGGACGAGGCGCGGCGCAGCGTCTAGCTGGCTTTCGCCGGTGCGGCGTACGGTGACGCCGAGCACCAGCGGGGCGGTGAGATCGCGCCCGATATTATACTCGATCCGAGACGTTTCGAGAAGGGTTTGCAGGCCTGTTTCGCCATACGCGTCTTCCGAGCTGGCGAACAACGGCTCTCGCTGGTAAAGCGCCTGACGGCCTGCCGGCTCGTCGACCAGCGCGAAGGGCCGCACCCAACTCATCACCACCTGCTGATCCTGCGCCAGTTCCAGCAGGGTGTGGGGCAGGGTCGCGTTGATGACCGGCGTGAACTCGTTGAGATAATATGGCGCGTTCTGGATTAGCAGGGCGTCGAGCGGACGCACGCCGAACTCTTCCCACAGATAGTTGCTGAACGAGCTGCCTTCTTCGAGGAAGGTATTGGTCAGCGCGGTGCCTTCGTCCACATGGGGCGGATCGGTGAAGATCGCCAGCCGCCCGCCACGCTGAATGTACTCGTCCAGCACCGCGACCTCGTCCTCGGTGAACGCGACGCGCGCCCCGACGATCATCACGGCGCTGGCGTCGTCCGGAATGCCAGTGTTCAGCACGTCGAGCAGGCTGATCTGCTCGACCGCAATCCCGGCGTCGATCAAACTGACCGCCAGCCGCGAGATGTTCGCGTCGTCCGTGCGGCGGATGTCAAGCTCGCCATGCCCGAACGTGAAGTAGATTTTGAACTGCCCCGCGCTGACGAGCGCCCGCAGCGCGGTGGTGATGTCGCGCTCGCTGGCGGGGCCGATCAGGCGCGGCGTGAACGTGTCAAGAAGCTCCCCGTTTGCGTCCAGCAGCGCAAGGAAGATCGTGCCGTCCTGCCCGGCCTGATAGCCGTACGCGCGTGCGACGTCTGGCTGCGCGTCGGGATCGATGTACACCACTTCGATCGTGTCGCCGCCGTGCGCGTCGTACTGGCGGAGCAGCAGGTCCGCCGCCTCGCGCTCGCGCAGCGTTCGCCCGCTGAAAAAGCCCACCAGCCGCACGCGATAGCCGCGCGCCGCAACCTGCTCGATCGTCTCCAGGGTGGGCGTATTGAGCGAGTAGCGTTGCACACCGGTCAGGTCGGCGGTGAGGTTGGCGCGCTCCGCCAGCATGGTGACCGCGATCACCAGCCCGGCGAACAGAATCGTGACGAAGACGCTGGTCGTGCCGTAGCGCGTCTGGCGGCCGGAGATCCACGCGCGAAACTCGCCCGGCGCCCATAGCATCCACAGCGAGAGGCCGCCCACGCCGATTAGCGCGCAGGCGAACACGGCGGTCGTGATCGCGCCCTGGAGCAGCGCCAGCAGCGCACCCGCGACCAGCGCCAGGCTGCCGATCACGCTGGCGGCGCTGGCGATTGCGGCACGGCGAGAAGCGGATTCGCCTTGCATCAACGCCACCTGCGCGACTCGAGCACGCGCGTCGTGATGAACAACATGACCACAATTAGTCCGATGAAAAAGACGACGTCCTCGAAGCGGATCACGCCGATCAGGAACGAGGTCGAATAATGCGCTTGCAGGCTGAGCGCGCGGATCGCCTCGGCAACCGTCTGGTTCTGCACGACCTGCCCGGCGAAATCCGCCAGCCACAGCACGAACAGCACCGCAATCCCCAGGAATCCGGCGATGACCTGGTTCTCGGTGAGCGCGGAGAACGTCAAGCCGATGGCCAGCGCCGCGCCGCCGAACAGCCAGATCCCGATGTAGCTACTGATGACCGGCCCGATGTCTAGCTGGCCGACCGCTTCAAAGGGCTTGGGCTGCGTGACGGCCATCAGCGAGATCGGGTAGACCAGCGTCAGCGCGAGGATGGCGCTGTAGTACGCCCACGCGCCGAGAAACTTGCCGAGCACGATGTCGCTGTCTCGCACCGGCATGGTGAGCATCAATTCGAGCGTGCCCTCGCGCGTCTCTTCGGCAAACAGGCGCATGGTCAGCAGCGGGGCGAAGAAGACCGTGAAGAACCCGAACACGCCGAGCACATACGTCCCATCGGGCGGTGCCTTCCCGACTCGCTGCGCGAGGTCCGAGTTGAACATGAAGCCGGTCAGCACGAGGATCGCGAAGGCGACCAGATAAGCGATCGGCGAGGTGAAAAACTGGGCCAGCTCGCGGCGGGCGATGAGTCGCATGCTGCGCATGGTTACTGTCGCCGGGACGGGCTTTCGGCCCGCGTGGTGAACTCAAGAAACATCTCTTCGAGCGTCAGCGCCAGCGGGCGAAGTTCCAGCAGGGCTGCGCCGTGCCCGACGATAGCCGACGCCAGGGCAGGGCGCGCATCTGCGCCGTCTCGCACCGTGACGACGTATCCGCCGCGCTCCGCCTGGACCTGCTCGACGCCGGGCACGGCCTTTATCAGCCGGAGCATGTCATTCGTGCTGGCGCCGCTGCCCACACGCACGAACAACCGCCTGCCGCGCTGAAGCTGACTCTGAAGCTCGGCCGGGGTGCCGACTGCGATAATCCGCCCCCGGTCGATGATGGCGATGCGGTCGCAAAGCTGCTCGGCTTCGGAGAGGATGTGCGTGCTCAGCAGGACGGTGCGGCGCTCGCCCAGTGTGTGAATCAGGCGGCGAACGTCCTGCACCTGCTGCGGGTCGAGGCCGATGGTTGGCTCATCGAGGATCAGCACTTCCGGGTCGTGGACGAGCGCCTGCGCCAGCCCGACACGCTGCCGCATCCCTTTGGAGAGCGTGCGGATCAGGCTGCGCTGCCGGTCGTGCATCCCGACCTGCTCGAGCACCTCGTCGACGCGGCGGCGTCGGTCTGCTATGCCGTGAAGCTGTGCGATG
>CBINGT010000305.1:0-4960 GCA_966250245.1 uncultured Anaerolineae bacterium | reverse complement strand
ACGAATGGCAGCCGGTCGGGGAGCGAGTTCCCGGCCGGTTTTTTGTCCGCTTCACCCGGGTAAACCGGCGGGTCACGTGGCCCATGCCGTGACCCCACCGCTGACCTAAGTGGAAACCCGCCATGACTCTCATGTAAATGCCTCTCACCGCACAGATAATGAGAACTGTTGGAGTAGTGCGAAATTGTACGGGCGATCCCGGCCGGAAGTGTGGTGTGGACGACCTTCCGCCAATGGGATCGCCCCCAACAATGATGGGGCAGTCTGCGGGGAATGCGCACCGCCCAGATCTATAAGTTTCACGGAATGCACGCCCGCGTACAGACTGCCCTATGAATGACAAGCCTCGGGCTGCGGCCCGTAATTCATTGCCGCCATGCAAACGTTAAGGAGAGAACACGATGCAACCGTTGGTGCTATCCGCTTCGACGCTCACAGGGGACAAGGTTCGCAACCTGCAAGGCGAGGAACTCGGCACGCTCAAGGAAATCATGCTGGACACCTCGACCGGGCACATCGCCTACGCCGTCATTTCCTACGGCGGCATGATGGGCAAGTTCGGCAACAAGCTGTTTGCCATCCCGTGGCGCATGCTCACCGTGGACACCGAGAACAAAGAGCTGGTGCTGGACGTAGACCAGTCGGTTTTGGAAAAGGCGCCGGGCTTCGACAAGGATAACTGGCCGAACTTCGCCGACCGTACTTGGGCGACCGAGATTTATTCTTACTACAACTACCAGCCGTACTGGGAGTAATCCCCGGCGGCTTCAAGCTACGCGCAAGCAACAAAACAGCCGGTCCGCAATCGACCGGCTGTTTTCGTATGCAGCGAGTTCATGCGGTCGCTCAGCCGAGCAGAAGCGACTGCGCGCCGTCGATCCACATTTCCGTGCCGGTGATGTGGCTGGATCGGTCCGACGCCAGGAACAGCACCAGATCGGCCACCTGCTCGGCGCGGCCGGGCTGGCCGTCCGTCAGCGGAATGGCGCCCTCGGGATACTCGGCAGGCTCGCGTGCTTCGTCCAGGTTGACCCGCTCCGTGTTCTCGTCGATCTGCGATTCGATCGCGCCGGGGCAGATCACGTTCACGCGGATGCGGTGCTTCGCCAGTTCGAGCGCCATCATTTTGCCGAACGCCACCTGCCCCGCTTTGGTCGTGGCGTAGGCCGACGCGCCCGCGTTACTGAAAACGCGCGTCCCATTAATTGACGACGTGATGATGATCGAGCCGCCGCGCTGCTTCATGTACGGGACGGCGTATTTAATGGTCAGGAATGTGCCGCGCATGTTGACGTTAAAAACCTGATCCCAGTCTTCCGGTTCCAGCTCGTCAATCGGCGCCCACTTCCCGTTGATGCCCGCGTTGGCAAAGACGATGTCGAGCCGCCCCCACTGATCCTGAATCTGGCGGTAGCTGCGCTGCATGTCCTCGACAATCGAGATGTCGGCGATAATCGGTATCGCCTCGCCGCCCGCCTGCTCGATCTCGCGCACAACTTGATTGACCTCGTCCTCGTCCCGGCTGAGCACGCCGATCCGCGCCCCGGCGTCCGCGAGAAGCAACGCCGCCGCCTTGCCGATCCCCGAACCGGCGCCCGTCACGAGCGCGACTCTATCTGTAAGCTGCATGGCCCTCTCCCTTTTCCCTCTGTGTGATGTGTTGCGCCGGTGTTATGTCGGCGCAGCGTCGCCATTTTCGATCACCGCCAGCAGCGCGCCGACAGGATCGGCCCCTACCGCGGAAAGCAGCGCCCTTTCCCGCTCGCACGCGCGGGCGCGCTCGATGCCCCGCTGCGTAACGATCGCCCCCGCGACTGCGACAATCAGCCCGTCCCCGCTCAAGACTGTAGTCCGCACGCAACATCCTTCGACCAGGTGCAGGGCGATATGCGCTAGCTCGTCCGCCAACGGCAGCAACGCCACGTCCACGTCCGAACCGCGCAACTGCTCGCCTTTGCGCTGCCAGAGGTCTTCCGCCACCAGGCGCAGCGCGTTGGGCAGCCGCCGCCGCGCGGTGGCGTTTTCCTGCATGCGGCGCCAGGTGTCTTCCGCCACGACGGCGCGATCGGCGTAGACTTCGAGAAACTTCGGGGCCGGGACGAAATACCCCGCGCGGCCTGGCTGGCTCGTGACGGTCGCATAGCCCTCGATCACGCCGTGCGCGTCGAAATAGATATCGTCCATGCGTCCAAGCGACCGGCCATCCGGCAGCGCCAGCCGCATTCCGCGCCGGAGATTATGCCGGTCGAAAATACGCTGGATGGCGAGCAGGTTCATCCCCTCGGTCAGCATCGCCGCATTGTGGCTGACGATCCCATCGACCGTCACGGAATAGATACCGCTCCACGGCAGCACGCGAGATTCGATACGCCAGCGCGGATCAACCAGAAAAGCCAGCACCTGATTTTGGTCCTGGTCGAAGATGATATCCTGCGCATACCCTAGAATGGCCCCCGTATCGCGCGCGGTGATCGGCTTATTGAGCAGATCGTGGCCCTTGAAGAGACAACTAGTTCGCATGCGGGCTCCTGTCTCGCCCTTCGAAGGGCTCAATGGCGGGGCGCCAGATCCAGCCTGGTCGCGCGGGAGAAACTTGTCTGACCGATTCTCCATTCAATGATCGCCAGTGATAACAGATACGATCGCCGCCGTGCGTAGCGTGTACGCACGGCGGCATGAGCGATCTTAGACGGTTAGCTGGGTCCACGGGTTAATTGCCGTGGAGCCTTGCTCGTTTAGGTAATCACACGCCGCCCGAATAGCAGCGACACAACAAACAGCACCAGGAAAATTACGAACAGAATCTGCGCGATGCCTGTGGCCGCGCCAGCGATCCCGCCGAACCCAAACAGCGCCGCAATCAGCGCCACAATCAGGAAAAACACCGCCCAACCCAACATTGCTCCGTTCCTTCCTTTCGGTAGTCAGCCCGTACCAAGCACCTCGCCCGGCGAGCCGTCGCAGTCAACGTCCTACGATGCATAAAGTTTAGGGGAAACCGGATCGCCATCCATGAGGTATGTGACGCATTTATTGGTAGGACAGGTGCACAGACACCCTATAGGTCAGGTGGGGGGTGAGGCGAGCAGCGGCGCGTGCGCTCGCTTGGGAAGCGAAAGGGATTTAGCCGAAAAAACCGCCCGCTCCAGGCGAGGAACGGGCGGCGAACAACACGGTTATGTGCGAGCGGCGGTAGTTACGCCTCTATGCGAGCGTACCACTCCTTGAGCGTGTCGAGCGTGGGAGCCGCAGTCGCGCCGCCGACCGCTGTAACCGAGATCCCGCCGCAGATGTTGCCATAGCGCGCGCAGACCTCAAACGGCGCTCCTTCGACGATCCAGCCGTACAGGAACCCGGCGTTGAAGCTATCGCCCGCCCCGGTCGTATCGAGCACAGGACCGGCGTCGATCGCGGGAATATGGTGCACGGCGCCCTCATAGCCCAGCCACGCGCCATTTGCGCCGTCCTTGACGACGACCGCCTTCGCCCACTCCATCAGCGTTTCGATTGCGCCCTGCACGGCGGTCGAGCCAGTGATTTGCATCGCTTCGCGCGCGTTCGGCATAAACAGGTCGATCTTCGCCAGCAGGTCTTTCCACGAGCAGATGCTGTAGAGGTCTGGCATATCCTGGCAATCCATCGAGATGGTCGCGCCACGCGCCCGCGCTACCTGCGCCATGCGGTCCAACCGCTCCGGCGACCAGACCGCGCCCAGGTGCAGATGGCGGAAATCGCACGCCTGCATCTGCGCCAGCCAGTAATCATCCTGATCGGCCGGTAGGGGATCGACGTAGCTGATGAACGCACGCTCGCCCTGGTAGGGCAGCGCAGTTGAGATGCGGCGGAACGGGCGATCGAGGTCGCGCGCGTGCGACATATCGAGCCCCTCATCGACCGCAAGCTGGCGCACAAACTGGCTGTAGCTGTCCGTGCCGAAGCTGGATGACCACGCCACTTTGACGCCCAGCCGGTGCAGCGCAACCGCCGTGATGAACAGCGCACCACCCGTCGTCGCCAGCCCTTCGCTGAAGATCTCGCGCCCCAGTGTGGGAAACTCCGGCAGGCCGGTGTAGATCAGGTCGAAGAAGTAATCCCCCGGCAGAAAGATGTCGTAACTCGATTGTGTCATGCCCACGCCCCTACCGTTTCGCAGTGCGCCTCGAGATAGCCCGCCAACAACTGATCCGCCAGGGCATACGATCCAACCAGCGGGTGTGCCGCCAGCGCTTCGATTGCAAGCGTACGGTCGCGCTGAAGGATCGCTTCAACCGCCAGCCGCTCGTAACGTTTGACCGCGCGCATCAATAGATATTGCCCTTCGGGCACGTCGCCGATCGCAATCGGACGCACGCCACGCCCATCGACGTTGCACGTCACCTCGACTACGTCATCCGGTGCGAAGCCGTTGATCGCCCCGTTGTTGGGAACGTTCAGCGCAATCCGCAGCGGGCGATCCTGCGTCAGCGCGAGCCCGCTCCGCAGCGCGACGCCTGCATACCCGGCGACCTCGGCCTGCTGCTGGTGCGGCGGCTTGGTCGTCTCGGTCGGATGCAAGCGTTCTTCGCGCAGCGCCTCGTCGGTCTCGGCGTACGCCATGTAGCTCGCGCTGCGCCGCTGGTTATAAGCGTCGTAGGTGCGCAGCGCTTCGTCCGGCGGCAGATTGCGCAGCTTCGGGAACAGCTCCCGGTTCAGCATCTCGACTTCTTCGCCGCGCGTGAGTTCTTCCGCCTTGATGCGCTCGACCGCGACGTCGCGGAAGTAGTAGTAGAAAAGGTACTCGTTGAGGAACATCCCGATCCGCCGGACCAGATCGGCTCCGAAGAAGCGCAGGTGCGTGTCGTTGATAAACGCGTCGTCCGCCAGCAGTTCCGGCAAAACGTCGCGCCCTTCGACCGTCGCGCGGCGCGTCCATGAGAGGTGATTCAGCCCGAAGACCTCGGTCTTCACCTCGTCTACCGGG
>CBINGT010000304.1:0-4998 GCA_966250245.1 uncultured Anaerolineae bacterium | reverse complement strand
GTGCCGATGATGCCTAAACGTACCTTTTCCATAGTCTCTCACTCCTTCAAAGCTGCACGCGTCTACGCTCGCGCTTGGGCTACTGGCGCAGGCTCCGCTGTCGCCCGTAGGCTGTGATGAGCACGAGCAAAATCACGCCCAGGATAATCAACTGATAGGCTTCTTCGAGCCGCATGGCGCGCAATAGGCTGTCGATCAGCGTCAGCACCAGCGCGCCAGACATCGTGCCCCAATAGCTGCCGACGCCGCCGCTGAGCAGCGTTCCGCCGACGACCACCGCCGCGATTGACGGGAACAGGTAGTTGTTGCCAAGTTGCAGGAACACCGTCTGCGAGAAACCGAGCAGCACAAAGCCGCCGAACCCCGCCAGCATCCCGCTCAGCATGTACGTCAGAATCACTACCCACTGCACGCGCACGCCCGACAGCCGCGCGGTCGTGCGGTTCGTGCCGATCGCGAACAGGTGCTTGCCGTACGTCGTGCGGTTGAGCAACAGCCACATCAGCACGCCCAGCGCCAGCCAGATGAAGATCACGCCGGGGATGCCCAGGATCAGCGGGCTGGCGATCAAGCGCGCCATCAGGGGCGGGGTAGTGCCGATCATCTCTCCCTGGGTGACGATCAGGATCGTGCCCTGCACCACGCCCGTCATGCCGAGCGTCATGACCAGTGGCGGGATCCGCAGCAGCGCGATGCCCAGCCCGTTCAGGAAGCCGACCACCATACCCGAGCCGATGCTCAGCAGGAAGCCCAGTACGATCAGCTCGTTGCGCCCCTCGGTGAAGCGGAACGTCAGCATCGCCGCCAGCGTGACGACCGCGCCGATCGACAGGTCGATCCCTTCGCCGCCGCTGATGATCACCAGCGTTTGCCCTGCCGCGATGATCCCCAGGAACGCCGCCAGCCGGACGATGTTGGTCGCCTGGTTGAGATTGACGAAATCCGGGTTGATCAGCCCGCCCGAGAAGAACAGGAGGATCGCCAGCACCAGCGCGATCAGCGGCGGGCTGACATATCGCCGGTAGCGCACGAGGCGCCCGCTGCCGTTGTTCACGTCGCTGACGTTCATTTCTTCACCACCCGTCTCACCAATGCGATCAACCCCGGCCCGGCCAGCGCCGCGATAATGATCAGCGCGTTGACCAGCGTCTGCGACCAGGTCGGCACAGAGGCGAAGAAGATCACGTTGCGGATCGTGCGCAGAATCATCACGCCGATGATCGCGCCCGCAATGCCGCCTTTGCCGCCGCTCATGCTCGTCCCGCCGAGAACCACCGCGACGATCGAGTCAAGCGTCATGTTGTCGCCGATGTTCGCCTGACCTGAGCCGGTCGAAAGCGTCAGCGCGGTTGCCGCCAGCCCTGCGAACAGCCCGGCCCACACGTAGGTGGACATGCGCACCAGCCGCACGGGGATGCCGGTTTTGTACGCGGCCTGGCTATCGCTGCCGGTCGCGAACAGATATTGCGCGTAACGCGTCGAGCGCAGCACAACCCAGAACAACAGGAGCGCCCCAATCACGTAGAACGACAGCGGGACGCCGTACGGCGTCTGCGCGTAGAAGCGCCGCAGGTCGGTCGGGATCTGCCCGCCGGGGCGCGGAAGCAACAGCAGCGCCACGCCGGAGAATATGAAGCTCGTCGCGTAGGTCGTGACGATTGGCTGCAGGCGCAAGAACGCGACCGCAAACCCGTTCAGCAGCCCGGCGAGAATCCCCGCGCCGCACACCGCCAGGATCGACAGCACGATTTCGTTGGTGGTCGACTCTGGATCGATCAGGTTGACCAGCATGGCGACCAGCATCGAAACCATCGTCCCGACGGAGAGGTCGATCCCGCCGCCGATCACGACGATCGCCTGCCCGACCGCCAGCAAAATGAGCGGCAGCAGCGTGCGCATGGAGTTGTTCAGGACGCGCAGCTCGAACAGGTTATCTTGCAGCGAGTAGTTGACGGCGAGTAAGACGACGAGCAGCAAGAGTGAGAAAATATAGGTGTGGCGCCACAAAAAATGCTGGACTTTAGCGCGGTTCATCGGTCGTCCCCATGCTCGCAGCCACGAGATTTGCGCGGGTCAGCCGCTCGCCCGCCAGTTCGTCGCGCACCTGCCCGTCTTGCAGCACCAGCACGCGATTGCACAGCCCGAGTAGCTCGTCGTCGTCGCTGCTGTAAAACAGAATCGCCGTGCCCTGCGCCGCAAGGTCGCGGAGCAGCGCGTAAAACTCGGCCTTTGCGCCCACGTCCACGCCCTTCGTCGGGTCGTTGAGCAGCAACAGCTTCGGATCGCGCAGCAGCCACTTGCCGATCACTACCTTCTGCGCGTTGCCGCCGCTGAGGCTGCTGGCCGGAGCGTCAAGCGTAGAGTAGACCAGTGAGAGGTCGCTGGCCGCTTTGGTTGCCGCGGCGCGCGCGTCTTTTATCCTGTGCAGCACGCCGAACCGGCGCCACGAGGGCAGCAGAAAATTTTCCAGAATCGAGCGGCTGAGTAATAGCCCTTCCGAGGCGCGATCTCCCGGCACAAACGCGACGGCGTGCTTCATGGCGTGGCGCGGGTGTTGGAAGTGCACCGGTTTGCCGCTGAGAATCACCTCGCCGGTGTACGGGATCGCGCCGAACAGCGCCAGCAGCAGGTCGGTCTGCCCCTGGCCCTGCAATCCGCCGAGCCCCAGCAGTTCCCCGTCGCGCAGCGTCAGGTCGACGCCCTTCAGCAGCCCGGCGCGCAGGTTTCGCACCTCAAGGCGGACCGGCGCGTCCGGATCGACCGGCGGCATGCGCAGCTTCTCCGGCGAGGCTGCGCCCTCGATCATCATGTTGAGGATTTCGCGCTCGTTCGTCTCGGCGATGTCCACCGTGCCGACCGTGCGCCCGTTCCGCATCACCGTGACACGGTCTGCCACGCGGAAGATTTCATCCATGCGGTGTGTGATCAGCGCGATCGCCATGCCCTCGCGCTTCCACCGCGCGATCAGTTCAAACAGCCGGTCGACCTGGGTGCGGTCGAGGCTGGCGGTCGCCTCGTCGAAGATCACCAGCCGGGGATTGCTGCTGATCGCCTTCAGAATTTCGACGATCTGGCGCTCGTCCGGCGGCAGGGTGTCGACCAGCGTGTCGGGCGTCAGCTTGCGTGAGACGGTGCCCTCAAAGAGCGCCAGAAGCTCGCGCGTGCGCGCCCGCATCTCGCCCCGATTCACGCTGAACCCGGCGCGGCGTGGCTCGTGCGTCAGCCAGATGTTCTCGGCGACGGTCATAGCAGGGATCAGGCTGAGATCCTGGTAGACCGCGGTGATGCCCTGCCGCTTGGCCGCCTGGGGATCGCTGAACTGGATCGGGGCGCCGTTGAGGAGTAGCTGCCCCTCATTCGGGGCAACTACTCCCGTGATCACTTTGCTGAGCGTACTCTTGCCGCTGCCATTCGCGCCGACGAGCGTCACGACAGTTCCCGACGTCAGCTCAATGCTCCCATCGCGGACGGCGACGACACCGCCGTAGCGTTTGACAATGTGTTCGGCAAGAAGTGTCAGCGCCATCGTTTACTCCATGAAAGCGGCGGCCTGTTCCTGGGTGATGAAGCCATCAAGGGTGTAGGACGCCGGGAAGGAGCCGTACTGCTCGAAGTAGCTGGGGAAGTCCTCGTCCGTCACAGCATAGGGGATCGGCACGTACAGCGAGTTGCCGAACGGTCCCTCAAGCTGGCTCTCGTCCACGGTGTTGCCGCAGAGGATTTCCATCGCGACGCGGACGCCATCAGCCGCCACGCCAGGCGGGTTGACCACGCCGATCGAGGTGAACTCAGGATGCTCAGCCAGGACTTCGTTCCACAGTTGCAGGTAGCCGGCACGCGCCTCACCGACGACGATCGGCCACTCAGCGGGGTTGGCGGTGCGGATGGCAGTCAGCACGCCGAACGCCATGCCGTCCTGCGTCCAGACGCCGTCGATGTTGGGCAGGCTCGCCAGGAAGTCGCTCATGACCTGCTGGCCGGTCGCCTGGTCCCAACCACCGCTCTCACGTCCGACGATGTTGATGCCGGGGTACTGCTCGAAGACTTCCATCGCGCCAGCCATACGCGCTTCGTTGGCCGGATGCCCGACAAAGCCCTCGATGATCACGATGTCGCCTTCGCCACCGAGCTTGTCGGCCAGCCACTGGGCGCTGATGCGAGCCCACTCAGTCTGGTCGATGACCACGTTGTAGACGCCTTCCGCGCCGATCTCCTGGTCAATGGCGATCACCACAATGCCCTGGGCAGCCGCTTCTTCCAGGTCGAAGTTCAGCCCCGCCACATCACCCGGGTTGATGATGATGGCATCCACCCCGGCGTTGACCAGGTTCTGGATCTGCTGCTGCTGACCGGCCACGTCCGTGTCGGCGCTCTCCACGACCAGGTTCACCTCGATACCCGCGGCGTTGAACTCCGCCACCGCGTTCTCGAAGTTCTGGATCATCTGCGTGCGCCACTCGCTGCCCACAAAGCTGTTCGACACCCCGATCGTGAACGGGCCTTCGCAGGTCGCGGCCAGTTCCGCCACGCGCGGGCTCTGCGCGAACGAGCCACTGATGACCGGGCCGTCATCCTCGTTCATGAAAGCGGCGGCCTGTTCCTGGGTGATGAAGCCATCGAGGGTGTAGGACGCCGGGAAGGAGCCGTACTGCTCGAAGTAGCTCGGGAAGTCCTCGTCCGTCACAGCATAGGGGATCGGCACATACAGCGAGTTGCCGAACGGCCCCTCAAGCTGGCTCTCGTCCACGGTGTTGCCGCAGAGGATTTCCATGGCGACGCGGACACCATCAGCCGCCACACCGGGCGGGTTGACCACGCCGATGGAGGTGAACTCAGGATGCTCGGCCAGGACTTCGTTCCACAGTTGCAGGTAGCCGGCACGCGCTTCACCGACGACGATCGGCCACTCGGCGGGGTTGGCGGTGCGGATGGCGGTCAGCACACCGAACGCCATGCCGTCCTGCGTCCAGACGCCGTCGATGTTGGGCAGGCTCGCCA
>CBINGT010000303.1:0-5009 GCA_966250245.1 uncultured Anaerolineae bacterium | reverse complement strand
CCACGGCTGGGCGCTGCAGCGGCTGCTCGAACGGAACCCCGCGCTCGGCCAGGAGCGCCTCGCAGAAGCCTACGCCCCGCTCTGCCACTGGACGAACTGGTGGCTCAGCTATCGCGACACCGATGGCGACGGGCTGCCCGAATACAATCACGGCAACGACTCCGGCTGGGACAACGCCACCATCTTTGCGCATGGCGTCCCGGTCGAAGCGCCCGACCTGGCTGCATTCCTCGTTTATCAGATGGACGTGCTGTCCGACATCGCCGGGCGGCTCGGACGCACCGCCGAGGCCGATCAGTGGCAACGCCGGGCCGATGACCTGCTCGAGAAGCTGCTCACCGCCTTCTGGCGCGGGGATCACTTCGTTGCACGGCACGCCCGCAGCCATGAAACGATTGCCGCCGACAGCCTGATCCTCTATCTGCCGCTGCTGTTGGGCAAGCGCTTGCCTGACGAGGTGATCCGGCACCTGGTCGACGATCTCAAGGATCCCAACCGGTTCCTGACCGAGCACGGCCTGGCGACCGAACACCCCACCAGCCCCTATTACCAGGCGGATGGGTACTGGCGCGGCCCGATCTGGGCGCCATCGACCATGTTGCTGGTCGATGGACTGAATGCAGTCGGAGAGCGCGAATTTGCCCGCGAGCTCAGCCGCCGGTTCTGTGCGCTGGTCGCGCGCAGCGGCATGGCCGAAAACTTCGACGCGCTCACCGGAGAAGGGCTGCGCGACCGGGCGTATTCGTGGACGTCGAGCGTCTTCCTGCTGCTGGCGAACGAATACCTTGCTGACGAGAAAGCCGCTGAACCCAGCGCCGGTTGACGCCCGGCTAGAGCGGCCCGGTGCGCAGGCGTCGTAACGACAGCCGCCCGGAAAGCGAGCGCGCACAGATCCACGCGGTCCACGGCAGGCACAGCGCAATGAGCGCGGTTGCCAGCCAGAAAATGCCGCTCAGATCGAGAATCGGCAGCAAGGCATAAGCCAGAAGCGGCCCTGCCGCGCTGCCGATGTCGCCTACCGTATTGAGCACGCCCAAGACGCGCCCCTGCTGGCCGCGCGGCGAGTAATCGCCTGCCAGCGTCATGACCTGGGTTTGCAGGACGCTGGTCGCTACTGCGCCGAGCATCGTCGCCAGCACGAGGACGGTGCCATAGCCCACGGCGGTCATCGCCAGCGCGACCGTCCCCAAACCCAGCGCGCCAACCGCCAGCAGCCAGCGGTCGCCGAGCCGGTCTGACGCCCAGCCAGACAGGGGCGACGCGATTAAGCCCAAAACCTGATTCCCGGCGGATAGCGCGCCGGTAAACGACGCAAGCGGAATCACCAGCCCCAACAGCAAGACGGTCTCGCCAACCCGCTGCTCGAGCAACAGGGGCAGCGTCGCCCCCAACAGTCCAATACAGATCAGCCAGTTTACGCCGAGCAAAACGATCGCCGTCGCCAGCGGAACCAGCACCCCGCGCCAGCTTCTTTCACGCTCTGCGACACGCTCCGGCTCGGGGGAGCCAGCCGGAACGCTGCGAGCGCTTCGGACGGGGCGCGTCTCGGGGAGCAAAAGCAGCCACATCACCGCCGCGCCGAACGTCACCAGCGAGCAGACCCGCAGCGCCGGGCTGTAGCCGAGCCAGTCCGTCAGCACGCCGCCGATCAGGGCCGCGCCACCCGACCCGATGAAGTACCACATCTGCAGGCGTCCGATGGTACGGCCGCGCCGCTCCGGCGTGGCGAGGTCCAGCGCCATCGTGCTCGCGCCAAGCCACACCCCCGCCCACGCCGCGCCCCATAGCAACCGGCCGATCAGCAGCGGCCAGAAGCCGGGGATGGTGTACAGCAGCGACGACAGCGCGCCCGCAAACAGCGCCGGAACCATGATACGGCGGCGCGGCCAGCGCTCAATCAGCACGCCCGCCGGTCCGTTGAGCAGAATACGGATCAGCCGGTTCGCCGAAAGCATCAGCCCGACGTCCGCCAGCGCAATCCCGGCGGCCTGGGTGTGCGTCGGCAGCACGACATAGAGCGTCAGGTCGCCGAGCAGCGAGATCGCGACACCCAGGCCGATCAGGAACAGCGCGCGGTCGTGCGAGTAGCTTTGCCGGTGTTGGGCCAATGCCCAATTAGTCATCGAATGCTTCATCCACCGGGCGGCCATCCCACGCCGAGGGCGGCGTCAGGCCAAGCGCCCGCGCCAGCGTCGGCGCTGTATCCGCCAGGTTGACCTGATCGCGCAGCTCATAGCCGCGTTTGATCCCGGGGCCGCTGATGATCCAGGGGATGATCAGATCTTCGGGCACGTCGCCGGTGTGCGTGTGCTCGTTTCCGCCGTGATCGGCCAGCAGCAAGAAGGTGGTACGCTCGCGCAGCCCCGCCGCTTCCAGCCGATCCAGGAAGATTCCGAGCGCGTGATCCATCGCCTCGATCGCGTCCAGATACGGGCGTGACATCCAGCCCGCGTCGTGCCCGGCAATATCGCTCTGCTGCATGTAGAGAAAGGTGAAATCGGGCTGCTCGCGCACCAGGGTTTCCGCAGCGATTTCCGCCAGGATCGCGTCGACATCCTCGCCGTCGCGCGGCGCGCGCAGCAGGCTGAGATCCAGGCTCTCAGGCGCGCAGAGATCGCGTAGCTCGCCCCAACTGTAAAACATAGCTGTACGCCGCCTGGCGCCGTGCGCGACATCCAGAATGCTCGGATAGGCGCTCGCGGCGGAGTGGAAAATGTTGTCGGTTACGCAGTGCTTCTCCGGCCCGACGGCGCGAAACATTGTGTTATGCGTGGGGAGCGTAATGCTCGGCACGACCGACTTCGCGGTCCACGTGTATGCGCCGTTCTGCCAGAGCGAGTCGGCGTGGGGGGTGTGCGCCTGCGCCAAACCATCGGGGCGACACCCATCAAAAACGATTAGAACGACAGGGGATTGAGACACCATAAGAGTTTGTTCTTCCTTTAAGGCATGGTGCGGCGCGGGCGCCCACAAAGAACGACGGCCTGCCGCGCGCAGGACCGCCGTCGCGGTTAATGGTAGCACAGAACCGTGTGGGGCGCTGATCGCAATTTACGGCAAATATCGCGCTCGCTTGTCTGGCAAAAAGGTTTTTTCTGTAATACAATGAAAACGTCGGCTGAAAAGCAGAGGCTCCCTTCGTTTTTTTCTTTTTCGGGCCTCTACGATATTCTTTGGAGCTATTTAGGAGCCGACTCACCTTCTAGCGCCCCAAACCCGGCGTTGGAACGGCAGGTCGGACCTGAACTCAATCCGTTGACAAGCTGAAAGGAGGTCGCCCTGGCTGAAAGTTAGGTTCTGGTCAACGGAACGTGCGTGAATTTAAGTAGTTTTTGTGCGGCGCTGGGCTAGAAGTCCTTCCCCCATCACCGCAAGTGTGTTTTCAATTCTCTAAGGAGACTGGAATGAAGAAACTCGTATTCCTCACGGTTCTGCTGGCGTTGGTTTTGACGATGGCGGTGCCGCCGAGCACGATTAAGGCGCAGGAGCCCGTCGACATCGAAGTCTGGATCGCATTCAGCGACTATCGCCTGGACTGGACGAAGGAAGTCGCCGAAGCCTTCAACGCCATGTTCCCGCAGTATCACGTGGAAATCGTGGGCGGGATGAGCTACGAGGAGATGTTCGCCCAGGTGTCGGTCGCGGCGGAGCAGGGTGCACTGCCTGGCGTGATCCACTTCAACGAGGCGAGCACCCAGGACGCCCGCGACAGCGGCAATTTCAAGCCGATTGCCGAGGCGTTGGCTGGCCGCACTGAGATCAATGGCCTCCCGGTCAACTTCGACGACATCATCGAGCCTACCACCGCCTACTACACCCACAACGGCGAGTGGACGAGCTTCCCGTGGAACACTTCTTCGGCGATCTGGTTCTCGAACATGAACTTCCTCAACGCGGCTGGCTTCGACACCCCGCCCGCCACCTGGGAAGAGGTTGATCAGTACTGCGAAGCCATTATGGCGTTGGACAACGCGCCCGAGTATTGCTGGACCTTCCCCAACTACGGTTGGTTCTTCGAGCAGTGGCTGGCGCATCAGAACGCGCTGTTCGTGAACAACGACAATGGCCGCAGCGACCGCGCTACGGAAGTCGCCTTTGACGGCGAGGCTGGCATCGCGATCTTTGAGTGGCTGGACGACCAGTACGACAAGGGTTACCTGTACTACAGCGGCGCGCAGGGCGGCGACTCCTGGGGCACTGTGGACCAGGCGTACCAGACCCAGCAGGTCGCTATGGCTGCCTACAGCAGCTCCGACACGACCCTCTACACCCGAATGGGTGAGGAAAACGGCTTCACGACCGTCGCTTCGTTCATGCCTTACAATCAGGAAACCGGCTGGACCGGCAGCCTGATCGGTGGCGGTTCGCTGTGGCTGGTGGACGGCCTCGACCCCGAAGTGGAAGAGGGCGCGCTGACCTTCATGGTCTACCTCAGCCAGCCGGAGAACGACATGGCTTGGCACAAGCTGACGGGCTACATCGCCATCCGCAAGAGCTCTAACGAGATGCTCGAGGAAGAGGGCTGGTTCGCGGAGAACCCGAACCAGACGGTTGCGATGCAGCAGTTGGCGCAGAGCACCGTGACCCCGGCGACCAGCGGCGCGCTGGTGGGTGGCTTCCCGGCGATCCGTAATGCGATCACCGCCGCGACGGACCGTCTGTTCCTGACCGACGAGGATCCGGCGGCGCTGCTCGCGCAGGCTGCGGCCGAAGCCAACACCATCATCGAGGAATACAACCTGCTCAACGCCCCGTAACGGGTGGCAGCTTTGCTTTAAAGTGGATGGGTGGGGGCAGATTTGCCCCCACTCTTGCCATTGAGCCGTAACGTGAAGGATTCGTCATGATTATTTCTCCGCTGCTTTTAGTGCTGGCCGCCGCGATTCTGGGCGCCGTAGTGTTAGGCTATGTCTTTGCGCGCGCTGCCAACCGTGGTCTGATAGGCGCTGTGCTCGGGGCAGGCGCGGGCGCGCTCGGCTCGCTGATCTTCATGATCCCGCTCGACTATT
>CBINGT010000302.1:0-5015 GCA_966250245.1 uncultured Anaerolineae bacterium | reverse complement strand
GGACGGCGCGCGGCAGCAACGCGACCTCGTCCACGCTCGCCGCGCCGACGTTCACATCCAGCACGCGCGCTCCAGCCGCCGCCTGCGCCTCGGCATCGCGCGGCACGCGGCTCAGATCGCCCGCCTGAAGCTCCGCGCTAAACACCTTACGCCCGGTCGGGTTGATACGCTCGCCAATCATCACGGTCGGCAGGCCGGGGCCGATCCGCACTTCTTCCGCGGCACCGCGCAGCACGGTTTCCATTGCACTCTCTCCTTGCGTCAGTCGTTTATTCCCAGGGATCGGGCACCAGTCGCACCGCCTGGCTGAAGCGGTCGGTGAAGTCCGGATGATTGGTCAGTTCGATGTAGCGCAGCCGGGCGACCAACCCTGCCGCGCGCTGGCGCTCCCGCGCATTGATCAGCAGACGTTTCGCGCCGATACCTGCCGCGTTGCCGACTTGATGGAAGCGTTCGACCGGCAGCGGCGGGAACATGCCGATCGCGATCGCGTTCTCGATGTCGATGTAATTTCCAAACGCGCCCGCCACGATCACGCGCTCGATGTCGGTTTCGTCGAGGCCCGCGCGCTCGACCAGCAGCTTGATCCCGGCGCGAATCGCTGCCTTTGCAAGCTGCACCTCGTTCACGTCGGACCGGCTCATGATCACGGCGCGTCCGTGGCCGGTCCGCCGCGCGGGGACGATCTCGTAGTAGACGTTGTGGTTTTCGCCCTGCACGCCCGGATGGTCGCGCTTCATCGCGCCGGTGGACGTGACGATCCCGCTCTGGCGCAGCACCGCGACCGCGTCGAGGATGCCGGAGCCGCACAGCCCGACCGGCGGCGCCTGATTAATCGTCAGCCAGCGCATGCCGCCGTCCTGCCAGATGACCCGCTCAATCGCGCCATCCGCCGCACGCATCCCATCGCGGATGTGCGCGCCCTCGAACGCCGGGCCGGACGCCGTCGAGCACGACCACATCTCCCCGTTGGCGTTGATCGAGATTTCGGTGTTCGTGCCGATGTCCAGCGCGAGCGTGATCCCCGGCTGCTGCGCCATCTCAGTCGCCAGCAACATCGCCACGTGATCCGCACCGACAAACCCGGCCACGTTCGGCGGCAGATAGACCAGCGCGCCGGGAGCGGTCCGCAAGCCGAGGTCGCGTGCGGGGGTGAGCATCCCTGCGGACACCACCGGAACGTATGGCGCGCTGCCAAGCTGCTCCGTCGGCAGGCCGAGCAACAGGTGATGCATCGCCGTGTTGCCAACCGCAACCACGTCCACGATGCGCGCGGGCGGGACGCTCGCCTGGCGGCAAACCTCAGCGATCAGGTCGTTCAGCCCGTCGATGATCGCCGCCTGAAGCCGCCGCGCGCCGTCCTTGTCGCGGACCGCCAGCGTCAGCCGCGCCATCACGTCTTCGCCGTATGCGATCTGCGGATTCGTCGCGCCCGCAATGCCGAGCGTTTCACCGCTTTGCAAGTCCACCAGATACGCGGCCAGCCCGGTCGTACCGACATCGACCGCAAAGCCGAGCAGGGCTGCATCCGGCGGCAGGAACGCGACGACATGCCGCCCGTTCGACGCCATGCGCGCGCGCCAGCCATGCGCCCGCGCCACTGCCGGAAGCTGCGCCAGCACAGGGGCGGTCGGCTGCCAGTCGGATGGGGTGATGCCGGTCACCCGCTCCCAGTCGCCGCGCAAATCCTCGACTGAGGGCGGCGCGATCGCAATGTCGTGCAGCGCGATCGACGGCTCGACCGGCAGCGGGATCTCCTCACCTTCTACCTGGCTGCGCTGCGCCGCGCTGAGCGACTCACGCGGGACGTCCACCACAATCGCGCTCGCGTCCTCGATCACCGTCTGGCAAGCGAGCCGCATCCCCTCACTGAGTTCCGCGTCAGTCAGGTGATCGCGCTCCACTTCGTTTAGCACGCTGACCTGCCCGCGCAGCACGCGCACGCGGCAGTCGCCACAGACGCCCACGCCGCCACACACTGCGGACAGCGCCACTCCGGCATCCTGCGCCGCGTCGAGCAACGTCGCGCCGGGCTCCACATCCACCCGGCGGCCGATCGGTTGAAAGGCGATCTCGGTCACGGGAACGCTATCCTTCGGGGGTATCGGGGGAATCTACCGGCTCGTAGTCGATCAGCCCGCCGCTGCCAGACTGCCGGATGCGATGGCCGGGCGGCACCACCAGAAACTCGTCGGGCGGCCACTCGCCATGCACCAGCATCGTCAACAGACGACGATTGCCCTGCCGCCGCTCAAACGTCCAGCCGCGCCGCGCTGCTTCGTCGCGCGCCATCTGCTCGTAGGTCTGCCCGTCCGCGCCGCCCATGTCGATAAATACGGCGCGGTCGTAGTGCTTGCCCCACTCGCCCATCACTTCCATCAGGTAGTCGGCGTTGTCCTGCCCGTACTTCTCGACGTACTCAGCATACACCTCTTCCATCGCGCCGATCGTCGCCGCGCCCAGCCCGACGCTTGCGCCGTCAACGTTGCGCTCCATGTAATCGAGGCTGTACCAGTACGTGCCGGGGTGCGCGTCGAACTCCGCCTGATAGCGGTCGCGGCTGCCGAGGTAGAGCGTGATACAGTCATGCGCGCGGGGGATCACCAGCGGCACGTCGCGCGCGGTCAGCCCGATCGTGGACGTGCCGCAAATGCCGTAGACCAGCAAAATCGCGTCGCACGACCGCGGCGCGATCGCATCGATCTGCTCTTGAAGCGTGGCGCGCAGAGATTTCGGGGTATTGTGCAGCCCCTGACGGAGAAGCTGGACCGTTACCGTGTGAGGCGCGTCCGCCGCGGCGGCGTAGATGCTGCGCGCCAGCGCCTCACACGTCAGGGCGACAAACCGTTTCACTTGCCGATCAGTTCGCGCGCGACGCGCACCGCCGACGAAGCATCCGGCGCATAGCCGTCCGCGCCGATCTCATTGGCGTACGCCTGCGTGACCGGCGCGCCGCCGACCAGGATGATCGCCTGGCTGCGCAGCCCGGCCGCCTCGATCGCCTCAATCGTGGTCTTCATATTGGGCATGGTGGTCGTCAGCAGAGCCGACATGGCGACGACATTCGCGCCCTTCTGCAATTCCTCGATGAACCGCTCCGGCGGCACGTCCACGCCCAGATCGACCACCTCGAACCCGGCGCCTTCGAGCATCATTGCGACGAGCGACTTGCCGATGTCGTGCAGGTCGCCCTTCACCGTGCCGATCACGATCCGGCCGAGCGGCTCAACGCCCTGGTCGACCAGCAGCGGCTGCAGAATCGCCAGCGCAGCCTTCATCGCGCGCGCCGCGATTAGCATCTCGGGAACAAAATATTCGCCTTCTTCAAACAGGCGGCCGACTTCCTGCATCGCGTCGATCAGCCCATCGTGCAGGATCGTCTCAGGCGCCACCCCCTGCGCCAGCGCCTCTTCGACCTTCGGCACGACCTGCTTGGCCTGACCCTCGATCACTGCCTGGCGGATTTCTTCAACCAAAGACATCAAATCTGCTCCTTAAAAATCGGGATTGTGCGGTGGTATGGCCACATGATAACGCGTTTTCGCCGGATGCAAACCATGATACTCGTCTCGCAGTTGAGCGACGTTCGACACATGCCTATTTCTCCCCGCCGCCGTGCCGCGTGACACTGGTCAGAAGCGCCGCAATCGTCTACGATCTGTCACACTCAACACCCGAATTTGTCCACCTAGAGGATACCTTGATGGGATTTCATAGCGGGATGCGCGCGTTCGTGCGCAGTTCCGATACCAAGCCGCGCACCGCGAACTGGGTGCTGCTGAAACGCGTGATGGGCTACGCCCGCCCATACTGGGGCCAGATCGCGCTGCTTCTGCTGACGATCCTGCTCACCACCGGGCTGGGGCTGATCCAGCCGCTGATCCTGCGCGATCTGATCGACAACACCCTGCCGAGCCGCAACGCCGCGCGTCTCAACATCCTGGCGATCGCGCTGGTACTCATTCCAATCGCGACCGGCGGGATCCGCATTCTCCAGCGCAAGCTCAACGCGTCGATTGGCGAAGGCGTGATCTACGACCTGCGCGTCGCGCTCTACCGGCACCTGCAGCGGATGTCGATCCGCTTCTTTACCAACACCAAGACCGGCGAGCTGATGAGCCGCCTCAACAACGACGTGATCGACGCCCAGCGCGCGATCAGCAACACCATCGTGGACATCATCACCGATCTGATCCAGGCCGTGTCGGTGCTGGCGGTGATGATCAGCCTGGAATGGCGGCTGACGCTGCTCGGCGCGGTCGTTGTCCCGCTGTTCATCCCGACCGCCCGGCGCGCCGGATACCGCCTGCGGGCGGTCGCACGCGAGGCAATGAGCCACAATGCGCAGATGAACGCCATGATGAACGAGACGCTCAATGTCGGCGGGGCGCTGCTGGTCAAGCTGTTCGGGCGCGCGCCGACCGAGGTCGAGCGCTTTCAGAAGCGCGCCGCCAACGTGCGCGACATCGGCGTGAAGCGCGCCGTGATAGGCACTCAGTTCTTCGTTCTGGTGGGGATGCTAACGGCCGTCGGGACGGCGCTTGTGTACTGGCTCGGCGGGCATCTCGTATTGCGCGACGTGTTCAGCATCGGGACGATCGTCGCGTTCAGCGCGTATCTCGCGCAGCTTTACGGGACGCTGCAATCCCTGTCCAACGCGCCGGTTGCCTTTGTGACGTCGATGGTCAGCTTCGAGCGGGTCTTCGAGGTGATCGACCTGCCGCTCGAGATCTCCGAGAAACCGGACGCCATCGAACTCACCGATGTGAAGGGGCGGCTGGAGTTCGATCACGTCACGTTCACCTACAACCTGGGCGACATGCCGGTGCTCAGCGAAGTAGAGCGCCCCGGCGACATGGAGAGCGTATCGGCTGTGCTATCCGGCGACTTGAAGATCGAGCCAGCCGAACATGAACCCAGCGTCCCGCTCAGTCAAGCGCGGGAGATCGCGCTAGAGGACGTGACGTTCACGATCGAGCCGGGGCAGTTGGTGGCGCTGGTCGGTCCCAGCGGGG
>CBINGT010000301.1:0-5031 GCA_966250245.1 uncultured Anaerolineae bacterium | reverse complement strand
CGCCCTGCAAACTGCTGTGTGGCAGATCGCCGCCGCCCAACAGCAGCGCACGCGCGAGCGCATGTTGCTTGATGACCTCTCCCGGCGGCTGGACGAACTGGCGGCGCGGCTCGACCGGTTGGAGCGGCGCTTCGATGGATGATTTGCTCGAACGCTGGGCGCAGCTTTGGAGCGCGGGGATGGCCGAGGTGTGGCGCAGCTATTCCGCCGCCCGCGACACGATCCGCGCGACCGGGCGCGCGCTGGTCGCTCAGACGCCCGCGCAGACCGTCTACGCCGAGGGCTGTTTGCGCGTGCTGCAGTACGAGCCTGAAACGCCCACGCAGCACCCGATCCCCGTGCTATGCGTTCCCTCGCTGATCAACCAGTATTATGTGATGGACCTCGCGCCGGAACGGTCATTGGTGCGGGCGCTGCTTCGGCGCGGGCTGAACGTGTTCATGCTGGATTGGGGCACCGCCACCGCCGCCGATCGCTCGCGCTCGCTGGACGAATACATCACCGGGCGGCTGGGGCGCTCCGTCGAAGCGGTGCGCCGTGCGGCTGGGGTGGACGCAATCGCGTTGCTTGGCTATTGCATCGGCGGGATGATGTCGGCGGTGTACACGGTGCTGCGACCGGATGAAGTCGCCGCGCTGGTCAACCTCGCCGGACCGATCAACTATCACGACGGCGGCATTTACAGCACGTGGACGCGGCCCGAATACCTCGACGTGGATTTGCTGGTCGATACGCTCGGCAACATCCCGGCGGAACTGCTGAACTGGACGTTCCACATGGTCCGCCCGACCGACGAACTGCTCCGCGCGCTGGACTATTGGGAGCGGCGCGACGACGAGACGTTCGTCCGCCATTTCGCCGCGATGCAGCTTTGGACGCACGATCCGACGCCGTTCCCCGGCGAGGCGTTCCGCAAGTACATCAAAGACCTCTACCAGCGGAACGCGCTGATGGACGGGACGTTCACCATCGATGGGCAGCGGATCGACCTGGGGTGCATCACTGCGCCCACGCTGACGATCGCCGCGCGCCGCGACCACATCGCGCCGTGGGAGTCGGTCGCCGTGCTGCACGAGCGCATTTCGAGCGCCGACAAACAGCTCATCGTGCTGGAAGGCGGCCACATCGGGATGGTGGTCGGCTCGGACGCCAGCGAGAAGCTCTGGCCGCAGCTTGGCGCGTGGCTGGAGCAACGAGCGGCAATAAAGCAGCCATAAAGCAGCGAACTTTGGGCTGCCTTTAGCTAGTCTCTGCCTGCTTCACGGGCTATCTTTTTCTGCATTTTTCCTGTCAAATCCTCTCATGTCTTGACCTCGATCAAGACGCCGCGTTTGCGATTCGATATACTCGGCCTCATCGTGAAATTAGTCGCGGAGTCAAGACGCACGCATGGAAAACACGCTCGGAACGCAGGTGCGCTGGAAAGCGGTCGCGATGCCGCCGGAGCATGGTGGCTGGGGCTTTCTGTTGGAGCCGATCGTCCTGGGGATGCTCGTCGCGCCGTCGTGGGCCGGGTTGTTCTGGGGCGTAGCGGCGCTCGGCGCGTTCCTGGCGCAACACCCGCTCAAGCTGGCGTACACCGATCGCAAGCGCGGGCGGCGCTATGCGCGGACGGCTGCGGCAGAGCGCGTCCTGCTGATTTACGCGGGTGTGGCGCTGGCCGGATTCTTGCTGGCGCTCGCGCTCGGCGGGGTGAAGCCGCTGGTGCCGCTGGCGCTGGTCGCGCCGCTCGGACTGGTGCAGGTGGTCGACCTGCTCGGCAATCGCGGGCGGGAGCTTTCGCGGGAGTTGGCGGGAGCGGTCGCGCTGGCCGTGACGGCTCCGGCGATCGCGATCGCGGGCGGCGAAAGCGCGACGCTGGCGTTCGGGCTGTGGGCGGTGCAGGCGGCGCGGGCGCTCGGCTCTGTGATCTACGTGCGCGAGCGGCTGCATATCGAAAAGGGCAAGCCTGCCGCGCGCGGATGGGTGCTGGCCTCAAGCGGGCTGGCGTTGGTGGCGATTGCCTTGCTGGCGCGGTGGGATGTGGTGCCAGTGCTGGCGGTGGTTGCGATCGCGATCCTGCTGGCGCGGGCGGCGTGGGGCGTTTCCCCGTGGCGGCGACCGGCGCGCGCGCAGAAGATCGGCGTGCTTGAGCTGGGCTTCGGCCTGCTGACGGCGCTGCTCGCGGCGCTGGGCGTGGCGCTGGAATTCTGAGAGCAGCAATTAGCGAGGAGCGGTTAGCAGTTAGCCAAGAGCGGGGCATTGCTAATCGCTAGCCGCTAACAGCTAACCGCTGTTTTCCCGTAACTCGCGCGTAACTGGCGCACGCTAGCCTGAGCAAAAACCAACCATTTACGTTTTCGCGGCTTAGTATTCGGATACGACGATGGCTTCGACTGCACTCCCCACAGTCGGCATTGCCGGCATCGGCCTGTACATCCCCGAACAGATTGTCACTGGGACAGAAATCGCCGCGCGCACCGGTTTGCCGGAATTCGTCGTGCGGGACAAGATGGGCATCCAGCAGGTGCACGTCGCCGGGCCGGACGACACAATCACCGCGATGTCTGTTCGCGCCGCCGAGCGCGCGCTTGCCGACGCGGGCCTTTCCCCGGCTGACCTCGACCTGATTATCTACCACGGCAGCGAGTACAAAGACCATATCGTGTGGTCCGCCGCCTCGAAGATTCAACACGACCTCGGCGCGACCAACGCCTACGCCTTCGAGATGTACGCGTTGTGCGCGGGCGCGCCGATCGCGATTCAGGCGGCGCGCAACATGATGCGCCTCGATCGCCGGTTGGAGAACGTGCTGCTCGTCAGCGCCAGCCGCGAAAACGACTTGATCGACTTCAGCAACATGCGGACGCGCTTCATGTTCAACTTCGGCGCGGGCGCGGGCGCGCTGATCTTCCGGCGCGGGCAGGAACACAATCAGGTGCTTGAGTCGGCAGTGCGGACGGATGGCTCGCTGGCCGACACGGTCGTAATGACTCCGGCTGAGGACGGCGTCGCGCTGTTGCCGGGCGAGATGGGCACGCTTCACGGGCGGCTGGATGTTCACAACGCCGAGTACATGGCCGCGCGGCTGGGCGAGGTGTCGCTGGCGCGTTTCGTCGAGGTTATCACCGAGGCCGTCACCGAGAGCGGTTGCTCGATGAGCGACCTGCGATTCCTGGGCATCACGCATATGAAGCGCTCGTTCTACCAGGAGATTCTGAGCGCGGTGGGGCTGACGCCGGAACAGTCGGTGTACCTGGAGCATTACGGCCACATCCAGAGCGTCGATCAGGCGCTGGCGCTGTCGCTGGGGCTGCAGCAAGGGAAAATCCAGCCGGGCGACCTGATCGTGCTGGCCGGGGCGGGTACGGGCTACACCTGGAGCGCGAGCGCGATCCGTTGGGGATAGGCGCCGCTTTTGCGTGGAAACACTTACGAGCGAGGAGTTCTTCACATGGGCAAGCGTTTAGAAGGCCGCGTCGCAATCATCACCGGGGCGGGACAGGGTATCGGTCGCGCGATCGCGATGCGATTCGCGGATGAGGGCGCAAAGGTCGTCGTGGTAGACATCGCGGAAGCCGCCGCGCACAGCGCCGTTGCGGATATTCTCGGCAAGGGCGGCGATGCGCTCGTCGCGCCGTGCGACGTGACGAAGCGCGATCAGGTCAATGCGCTGATCCAGAAGGTGCTGGACACGTACGGGCAGATCGACATTCTCGGCAACAACGCCGGGATCACGCGCGACGCCCGCCTGATCAAGATGACCGAGGAAGACTTCGACTGCGTGATCGACGTCAACCTGAAGGGGGCGTTCAACATGGCGCAGGCGGTCGCCGGGCCGATGATCGAGCGCGGTTACGGACGGATCATCAGCACGGCGTCGGTTGTGGCGCTGTATGGCAATTTCGGGCAGTCCAACTACGTCGCCACCAAGGCGGGCCTGATCGGCATGACGCGCGTCTGGGCGCGCGAGCTGGGGCCGAAGGGCATCACCGCCAACGCTGTCGCGCCGGGCTTCATCGAGACGGACATGATCAAGACCGTGCCGGAGAAGGTGATCAACAGCATCATCGAGCGCACGCCCGCGCGTCGCCTGGGCACGCCGGACGACATCGCCAACGCGTACCTGTTCCTCGCGTCGGACGAGGCATCGTACGTCAACGGCGCGGTGCTCAGCGTGGATGGCGGCCTGGTCGTGTAGTGATCGATAGAACGTGATTGGCTCCCGGTAGCAGGGCGGGGTACGCTCCGCCCCGCCGGGTTATCTTCCGAAAAACGTTTCGTCGTTGTGCAGGACATGAAGCAAAAATCGATTTACATCACAGATTTTTTACAGCGCCGCGCGCAGTTGTCGCCGGACAAGCTCGCGATTCGGGACACGATCACCGGGCGCGACGTGACGTATGCCGTCTGGAACGCGCAGGCCAACCGCACCGCCAACTACCTGCGCGCACTCGGCGTGGAGACGGGCGATCGCGTCGCGGTCTATGCGACCAACAGCATGGACTATCTCGACGTGTGGATGGCGTGCGGCAAGATCGGTGCAATCCTGCAAAACCTCAACTGGCGGCTGGCGGTCAACGAGCTGGACGCGTTGCTGCGCGACGCCGCGCCGGTGGTGCTGATGTACTCGTCGGAGTTTGTCGAGCAGGTTAACCGGCTGCGCGACGTGCCGAGCGTGCGGTGCTTCGTCGCGTTCGGCGAGCGGGCGCATGAGGGCGATCGCCACTTTTCCGAGCGCGACGCCTATCCCGACGAGCTGACCGCGCCACGCCCCGAGCTCGACTGGGACTCCCCCTGGGTGATTTGCTACACCGGCGGGACGACCGGCCTGCCCAAAGGCGCGATCCTCTCGCACGGCAACATGACGTGGAACAGCATCAACACCGTCATGAGCTGGCAGTTGGATTACAACGACGTGGCGATCCTCAATGCGCCGCTGTTCCACACCGGCGGGCTGAACGTCTTTACCTTGCCGATCGTCCACTGCGGCGGGACGAACATCCTCTGCGCCGGGTTCGATCCGGATCAGGTCTTCGATCTGGTGCAGAG
>CBINGT010000300.1:0-5074 GCA_966250245.1 uncultured Anaerolineae bacterium | reverse complement strand
CCGCGATACTCGCTGGGTGATGACTTCGTATTTGCTATGGGGCGTCGGTGAGGGATTGTGGCTGTACATCCAGCCGCTTTACGTGCGCTCGCTCGGTGCCACTTCTGCCGAAACCGGCTTTGCGATGGGCATGTGGGGCCTGGCACGGCTACTGTTCATCCTGCCGGTTGGCGTCGTGTCGGACCGCGCCAGCGCGCGGCGGATCATGCTCCCCGGCTGGTATGCAGGCGCGCTCGGCGTGCTGACGCTTGCGCTCGCGCCAGGATGGCGCTGGGCGGCGTTCGGCTTCCTGCTGTATGGGCTGTCGTCGGTGGCGATCCCGGTCACCAATCTGTATCTCGCGCAGGCGGCTCAGCACGACCCTACCCGCGCGCCTGACCTGCCGATCCAGGCGTCGTTTGCGCTGCTGTGGACCGCTTACTCCGCCGGGCTGGTGGTGACTCCCGCCATTGGCGGCTGGATCGGAGACGAATTTGGACTGCGGAGCGTATTCTTGATCAGCGCGGTGTGGTTTGCGCTGAGCACGTGGTCGATCCACCAGATTCGCCCCTATCCCGCGCCAGAGCGGCCTGCACACGGGCACGATTACCGCGGGATGTTGCGTCGCGGGCCGGTGGTGCTGGCGCTCGGCGTGCTGACGTTTGGGTTTCTCGCGGTGCTGACCGGCCAGCCGCTCGCCTCGCAGTATCTTGAGGAAGTGCGCGGTTTCTCGCGCAGCGCGATCGGCGTGCTGGGATCGATCAGCGCGCTCGGCACGTCGGTTTTCAGCCTGACGCTGGGGCGACTCTCGTCCTGGCGCGGGTTTTTTGCTAGCCTCTTATTAGTCATGGCGTCGTTTGCGCTGATGCTGTGGAGCGGCGCCGGACCGGTCGTGGCGGTGGCGTATTTTCTGCTCGGCGCGTACTATACGACCCGGCCGCTGGCGGTCGCCGCGATCAGCGAGCGGGTCGCGGAGCACCAGCGCGGGATGGCCTATGCGCTGGTCGATACGCTGGCCGGGCTGGCGACGCTCGCCGGGACGAACCTCGCGGGCCTGCTGTATTCGCGCGACGCGGGCGGGCCGTTTTGGGCCGGGATTGTTGGTGCGATCGCGGTGATGCTGATCGGTGGCCTGCTGCTCCGCGTGGAAGCGAATGGGCGGCGCCTGGTCGCGCAAACCCGGACCGGGATGGATTGAGCGGAAGGAATATCGGTATGGCGAAACGCCAAATCAATACAAAAGACCCGGACCTGCTGGCCCGGTTGTGGAATAATATCGTCCTGTCGCTGCGGCTGATGCTCGATCACCGTGTGAGCGGCCGCGCCAAGCTGATTCCGCTGCTGGCGCTGCTGTACATGATCTCGCCGATCGACTTCTTGCCGGAGATCGCGTTCGGTCCGCTGGGCGCGGTGGACGATATGGGCGTGCTGTTGCTCGCGCTGCAACTGTTCATCAACAGCGCGCCGAAGGATGTGCTGCGCGCCTATCGCGGGGAAGCGCCGCTCGAAGATGAGGAGCCAGAGCAGCCGCGCGCGTCGTGGCGCAGCCGCTTCCAGCGCCGCCCGCCCGCCGAAGGGAACGTGATCGAGGGCGAGTATCAGGTCCGCGATGAGGACTACTAGCCGATGGCACGGCTGTACCTGATCCGCCACCCGCACACGCGCCCCGATCCGGCCGTGCCCGCGTCGCAATGGGGCCTGTCGGAGACGGGCGAAGCGCAGGTCCGCGCGCTAGTGAATGCGCCGTTCTGGCGGCAGGTGGTGGCGGTTTATACCAGCACGCACCCGAAGACGAAGGTCGTGGGCGAGGTGGTGCATCAGGTGTACGGCCTGCCGGTGTACGAAGACGCCGGGCTGGACGAGGCGGCGCGCGACGGCTGGTTGGAGCCGTACGAGTTCCAGGCAGAGCCGCGCGCATTCTTTACGATCACGGATCGCCCGCCGGTGTCCGGCTGGGAATCAGCGGACGCCGCGCGCGCGCGTTTCGTGGCGGCGGTGGACGCGATCGCTGCCCGGCACTCGCCCGACGACTCGCTGGCGATCGTCACGCATGCGTCCGTGCTGACGCTGTATCTGGCGCATGTGCGGGGTGAGGCGCCCCGCTATACCGACTGGGGCCCGATCGGTTTCGCCGAGGTGATCGCGCTCGACCGGGTGACGCTGCGCCCGCTGACGCCTTTTATTGCCGCGCCGTATGACGGCCTGTGAGGAGCAAAACCGCACGATGCAGATTGGCGTACTTTCGGATACACATGATGCGCACGACAACACCCGCGCCGCGCTCGAGCTTTTCCGCGAGCGCGGCATCAAGCGTCTGATCCACTGTGGGGACCTGACCTCGCCGGAGACGCTGCTGCTATTCGCCGGATGGGACGTGACGTTCGCGCTTGGCAACATGGATCGCGGCGTGGCGGATCTGGCCGAAGCGGCGAAGCGGATCGGGCTGGCGCCGCCGCAGCGCATGCAGGAGCTAGAGATTAACGGCGTGCGGATCGGCGTCACACATGGCGACGACGCCAACCTGCTTTATCGCATGATGTTCAGCGGGCGCTTCACGTTCATCTGCCACGGCCACACCCACGAGCGCCGCAACGAGCATCGCACCGCCTACGAGGTGCGCCTGATCAACCCCGGCGCGCTCGGCGGAAGTTGCCCGCAGGCCCGCTCGATCGCGTTGCTGGATACTGAAACAAAAGCTGTGGAGTTTATCGAATTTCCGGACTGGTGCTGACGATCCGCTCCATGACCAGCCCGGTTTCCCCGTTGCGGTAGTAGCCCGCTTTCCGCTCGATGACGACATACCCCGCCCGCTCGTAGAGCGTGATGGCCGGGGTGTTGCTGGCGCGGACGGTCAGGCGCATTTCTGGCTTGCCCATCCGCTGTTCGGCCTCGGACAGCAGCCAGCGACCGATCCCCTTGCGCTGGTGTTCGGGCGCGACGCCGAGCGTGATAATCCACCCCCGCCGCCGGACGCGCGCCGGTCCCGCCGAGACGAAGCCCGCCAGAGAGCCGTCCGGCGCGACGACCTTAAGGTTTTTCATTCCCGGAAACAGGAACAGGATCACGAGATCCGCATAGGTGTATGCGTCAAACGGGAAGATAACCTGCTCCAGACGGTGGATGGCGCGCACATCGCGCAGGGTCGCGCGCTCCAGCCGGTAGCCGAGCGCAGCCGGGTGATCGCCAGCGGGGGGCGCGGGCGCCGGGTCAACTGCTTCCATGCGCAGCCTTGTGATAGTTTTGCACCTCGTCGATCGCCGCGATGGTGTCCGCCAGAGAGAGCACTTCCTCGCGGATCTCGTCTTGCAGGCGGCGCGTGCGGGCGCTGTCGACGTCGCGCGCGTCGATCAATTGCACCTGCGCGTAGACCGTGCCCAGCGCGGAGAGCGTGTGATCAAGCTGGATGTCGGCGCGCTTGATGTTGTTTTCCAGCGTGCGCAGGTTGGCGAGCTGCGTCTCTTTGGTCTGGATCGCTTCTTCAAGCTCGGCGCGCACGACGGGGTCCGTTTCGCGGGCGAGGCGGCGCTGCAGGTCTTTCAGGTCGTGCGGAACCATGCGCCGGTCCCGGTTGATGATCGGGTTTTCCTCGAAGCTGTCGAGCCGCTTCGCGAGGTGATAGATCTGCTCTACCCAGTCGCTGACCTCGTCGGCGGTTGCCTCAATGCTGCGCCGGGTCGGGCCGGTGAAGCGGCGGCTGGTTTCGACGATCAGGCGCTGGTATTCGAGCGCGCGCTTCAGCCGGTCGCGCGCGGCCGGGTTGCGGATGTCGTTCGGGTCGAAGCGCTCGCTCAGCATCTCGCTGACGATCTTCTGGTTCGCGTCCGGGTCGCTGACTGTCGCGCCGAGGTAGAGGACTTCTGCCACCGCGCCAAATACCAGCCAGTACCACGCCTGCCACGCCTCGAACGGGGCGAAGCCCAGGCCGAACAGCGCGATCGAAATGGCGATGATCAGCGCGCTCTCGATGCTGAAAAACGCGTTGGTGAGGATCGCCTTCCACGCGCGCTCGCGCATTTCGTCTCTCATATGTGTTCCTTCGCCTGACGACCCATGAGATGATCGGCGGAGAGCAGACGCACCTCGGCGCGCGCTCTCCGCCGGTTGGTGCGTTTACAGACCCGCCGTGCCGCTGGTGGACGTCGAGCTCTCGTCGCTGCGCGCGGGCGCTTCAGGAGTGCTCAGGCCGAGGCGCTGGCGGCGCTCTTCAAGCTGCATCTCGATTTCGGTCATGCCGATCGCTTCGTCGATCTGGTCGCGGATCGTGCCGGTCGCCATCTCGAGGCGCGCTTCCTCGCGGTCGAGCCGCGCGCGGATCTGGTCGCCCAGGCGCTGCACGTCCTCGTCGCCCACACCCGCCAGGTCGTCGAGGCTCTTGATCGTGCGGGTGGTCAGTTCCTTGGCCTCGACCAGCTCCAGCAGCGACTTGAGGTGCTCGCGCTCTTGCCGGATGGTGACGAGCTTGCTTTCGAGCTTGATCTTGGCGTCGAGCATGCGGCGATATTCCTGCTCTTGCGACTGCCACTGCTCGTAATATTCCTGCGCAAGCTGCTGTTTCTGGTTTAGCTCGGCCTGGGCGGCCTGGGCGAGATCCGTCTTGGCGCGCAGGAGCAGCGTGTCGATGTCGCGATCGAGCTTCTCGGCGGCAGCCGCGAACTCTTCATACTTCCGCTTGAGCGTCTTGACCGTGCCGCCGATGGTCGCCGCCGCGTCTTCCAGCGCGTCGAGGTTGCGCTCGGCCTGGCGGATATACTCGTCCATCACCTTCAGCGAGTTCGCTTCAAGCGCCTGATCGACCAGCCCGTGAATGTTGGCCGAGATCAGCGTGTTGATCTTTTGCAGCAGAGAAGCCATTGCGGGAGTACCTCCTCGTCCAGTTCCGATAGATTGTCAAGGGCGGCCGGTCGCCTCAGCCCCAGGCGAACTCGGTTCTTGGTGGGGGACCATGCCAGGCGCTTGACGAATCCCTACGTCCCCCTATACGTAAAAGTGGGCCCAACGGTGCGCTGCCCGGGCGCTATCAGGCCGCGTACCTCACACTTCAGGGGCAGGCGGCAGCTTGATGGTGAATGTGCTGCCCTGGCCCGGCGTGCTGCTG
>CBINGT010000299.1:0-5077 GCA_966250245.1 uncultured Anaerolineae bacterium | reverse complement strand
CAGATAGGTTACGAACTGAAAGCGTTCTCGTGAACGGATGCGTGCTGACGCGCTGTGGTTGCATCGGGTTGGTCTCGCGTTTTTCTATCGCGATCCTATCATATCGTTACGTTTATCACCATTTCTTTAGATTTGCATGATTGAAATAGCGGCAACGGCGCTGTATAAATAGCCTAACGATTCGCTTGAATTGCGCGCGGGCCTGTGCCACGATCGCCCGCGTGCTCGCATCGTATCGCCAGGATGGATTTATGGGTCTCTCGCCAAACGCCACGCCGACAATTGTCGTCAAGCTCGGAACGACCACGCTGACCGGGGGCACGCGCCGCCTGTCGCGCCCGCACATGGTCGAGATCGTGCGGCAGATTGCCGCGCTGCGCGCCGACGGGCTGCGGGTGGTGGTCGTGTCGTCGGGTGCGATCGCGGCCGGGCGCGAGGTGTTGGGCGATCCGGCGGTGGCGAACCATCTGCCCGCCAAGCAGATGCTCAGCGCGGTGGGGCAGAGCTATCTGATGCAGGTCTACCGGATGCTGTTTGATCTGTACGGCGTGCCGATCGGGCAGGTGCTGCTGACGCACGACGACCTTTCGCACCGGACGCGCTACCTCAACGCGCGCGCCACGCTCAACACGCTGCTCGATTATGGCATCGTGCCGATTGTCAACGAGAACGACACGGTCGCCGTCGAAGAGATCAAGGTCGGGGACAACGACAATCTATCCGCGCTGATCGCGGTGCTGCTATCCGCCACGACGCTGATTCTGCTGACCGACCAGGAAGGGCTGTACGACCGCGACCCGCGCATCCATCCCGACGCACGCCTGCTGCATGAGATCACCGAGATTGACGATACGATTGAAGCGCTGGCCGGGGAGAGTGTGTCCGGACTGGGCGTCGGCGGGATGCAGACGAAGATTCAAGCGGCGCGGCTGGCGACCCGTAGCGGCACGCGGACCTTTATCGCCTGCGGCACCACACCCGACGTGCTGATCCGGCTGGCGCGCGGGGAGCAGCTTGGGACGATGTTTGCGCCAGCGGTGGGGCACATCGAGGGGCGGAAGCGCTGGCTGCTGGCGGAGCGCCCGCAGGGCACGCTGCGGATCGACTCGGGCGCGGCGCACGTGCTACGCGAGCAGGGCGCGAGCCTGCTGCCGATCGGCGTGCGCGCCGTGAAGGGGCGCTTCGAGCGTGGCGCGGTCGTGCAGGTGGTGGACGAGCAGAACCGGGTCGTCGGGCAGGGGCTGGTCAACTACAGCCGGGACGAGCTGGAGCGCGTGCGCGGGCACCGCTCGCCGGAGATCCCGCAGATTCTCGGCTACACGTACGGGGACGAGGCGATTCACCGCGATAACCTGGTATTAGTCTAGCCAAGGAGACGAAACCATGACCGTCGATATGCAGGCCCTCGGACAGCGCGCCAAGGCGGCGTCACGCACGTTGAAGCAGCTTGACACACAGACGAAAAATGCTCTGCTGCGCGCGATTGCAGACACGATCGACGCGTGCAGCGAGACGATCCTCGAGGCGAACGCGCAGGACGTCGCCGACGGGCGCGAAGCGGGTTTGAGCGCGGCGCTGCTCGACCGGTTAAGCCTGGCGGGGCGCCTTCAGGGTGTGACCGACGATATGCGGCGCGTGGCGGAATTGCCCGACCCGGTGGGTGAGGAGTTCGACCAGCAGGTGCTGCCGAACGGGTTGCGCGTGCGCAAGCGGCGCGTGCCGATCGGCGTGCTGGGCGTGATCTATGAGGCGCGCCCGAACGTGACGGTCGACGTGGCGGCGCTGGCGCTGAAAACGGGGAACGCGGTCATCCTGCGCGGTGGCAAAGAGACGCTCCGCAGCAACAGCGCGCTGGTGGATGCGATCCAGCAGGCGCTCGCGGAGCAGGGCGCTCCGGAAGACGCGGTGCAACTGATCCGCGATAGCGACCGTCGCTATGTGCGCGAGCTTCTGCGCCTGAGCGAATATGTAGACATGATCATCCCGCGTGGCGGGAACTCGCTGCACACCTTCTGCCGCGAGAACAGCACGATCCCGGTGATCACCGGCGGGATCGGTATTTGCCACCTGTACGTGGACGAGACAGCCGATCTCGACGCGGCGGAGCGGATCGTGCACAACGCGAAAGTGCAGCGCCCCTCGGTGTGTAATGCGCTCGAAACGCTGCTGGTCAATCAGGCCATTGCGGACCGGTTTGTGCCACGTGTGATCGAGCGATTGTCGCAGGATGGCGTCGAGTTCCGTGTGGACGAGCAGGCGGCGGCGGTCGCGCCCCGTGCAGAGAACGTCGTGCCTGCCGGACCGGGCGACTGGGATGTCGAGTGGTTGAGCCTGATTCTGGGGATTCGCGTCGTGCCGGATCTCGATGCGGCGATCGAGCACATCCACCAGCACAGCACCGCGCACTCGGACGGGATTATCACGTCGAATTCGGCGGCGGCGGAACGCTTCGTGAACGAAGTTGATTCCGCAACCGTGTACGTCAACGCCTCGACGCGCTTCACGGATGGCGCGCAGCTTGGCCTGGGCGCGGAAATCGCGGTCAGCACGCAGAAGCTGCACGCGCGCGGCCCGATGGGGTTGGAAGCGCTGACCACCTACAAGTGGATTATCGAGGGCGAAGGGCACGTCCGGCCATAATCAGGACGCGCCGCACGCTTCAGAACATACTCCCGCGCTGGAGCCGTTCCTCTTTCCAGGGATCGCCCTCGTTGTGGTATCCGGCTTGTTCCCAGAAGCCGGGCCGATCTTCGCGGGTGAATTCCAGCGCGCGGAGCCACTTGGCGCTTTTCCAGAAGTAGCGCGAAGGGACGAGCGTCCGCAGCGGGAAGCCGTGCTCGGGCGTCAGGAACTCGCCGCCGAACTTGTACGCGAGCAGGACGTTGTCATCGAGCATCACGTCGAGAGGGACGTTCGTCGTGTAATTGTTCTCGCAGTGGGCGATCACGAAGCGCGCTTCGGGCTTGAGGCCGAACAATTCCACGAAGTCGCGGAAGCGCACGCCTTCCCAGACGGTGTCGAACATGCTCCACCGCGTGACGCAGTGAATGTCCGTCTGGATCGTGACGGTTGGCAGCGCGAGGAACTCGTCCCACGTCCAGCGCATCTCGCGCTCGACCTCGCCGAAAACGCGCAGGTCCCACGTTTGCGGGTCGAAGCTCGGCACCCCGCCGTAATGCAGCACAGGGAATTTCTGCGTCAGCGACTGGCCGGGCGGCATGCGTCCGGCGGCTTTCATGGCTTCTTCTTCGCGGCGGCGGCTGATGGGGTCTGCCATTCGACACTTCCTCGCACGACTCTCCGGTTCGCACAGTGTATACCACGCCGCCGCTCACATGCCAAGCAGCTTAGCGGAGAAGCTGTTAGCAGTTAGCGGTTAGCTAAGAGCAAAAGACCAAGAGCAACGCTGACTCTATGATGAGACGCATACCGGATTCAGCCGAGGGTGCTCTGCTGGTTTTGCTAAGTGCTAACTGCTGACCGCTAATCGCTGCTTGCTCACATATCCCAATCGAAGGCAAGCTGCCCGCCGTTGCGAAGCTGCGCGATGATCTGCTGATCCGTGACGGGGAAGGCGTAGCGGTCTAGCTCGTCGAGCGACACCCACGCCCAAGCCGCGCACCCGATCGCCTGAGGCTCCCCGCGCACGATCTCGCAGGCGAACGCGTAGAGCGTGATGCGGAAATGGGTGTAGCCGTGGCGGACGGTTGCGATCTGCGGGCCGACGCGGATCTCGATGCCCAGTTCCTCGCTGATTTCGCGCTCCAGGCAGGCGCGCAACGTTTCGCCTGGCTCGCGCTTCCCGCCGGGGAACTCCCACAGCCCGCCGAGCATGCCGTCCAGCGGGCGTTGTGCGATCAACACCTGGCCGTCGGTGCGGTGGATGACGGCGGCGGTCACGTCATAGTGCGGCGTTTTGGCGCGCGGGCGCTTAACCGGGCGCTCGTTCTGCACGCCCAGCCGGTACGCCTCGCACTCCGGCGCGATGGGGCACGCCGCACAGAGCGGGTCGCGCGGCATGCAGATGCGGCGTCCCAGCTCCATCAGCCCTTCATTCCAGGCGGCGGCATCCCCGGCTGGGACGAGCCTTTCCGCCAGTTCCCACAGTGCGCGCTGCGTTGCCGACTGGGTAACGTCATCCTCGATGTTGTAGACGCGCGCCAGCACGCGGATCACGTTTCCATCCAGCACCGGCACATCTTCCCCGAACGCGAGGCTGGCGATCGCCCCGGCGGTGTAGCGCCCGATGCCGGGCAGCTTTTGAAGCTCGGCGGCAGTCTCGGGGAAGCGGCCGCCCAGCTCCCCGGCGACGATCTGCGCGGCGCGGTGCAGGTTCCGCGCGCGGCTGTAGTAGCCTAGCCCTTCCCACAGCTTGAGCACATCGTCCAGCGGTGCGGCGGCCAGCGCCTCGACGGTCGGAAACCTCTCAAGGAATCGTTCGTAGTAGGGGATGACAGTGGCGACCTGCGTCTGCTGGAGCATGATCTCCGACAGCCAGACGCGATAGGGCGTGCGGTCGCGGCGCCAGGGCAGGTCAGCCTGCGCGTCCCGGAACCAGGCGATCAGGTGAGCGTGCAGAAAGGCAGCTTTTGCATCAGCGGACATGGTTATGGCTCCTGCCGCAGCAGCGAGTAGCGGTTGCTCTGCCCGCCCTCGCCATCGGCGCAGAAGGTGGTGATCTCGCGCAGGCCGCTTGCGGCGATCAGCGCGGCGTGCTCGGCTTCGTCGACGTAGTGGCAATAGCGCAACGCCCGCTCGCCCCGCCGCCAGTCGAGCAGGTAGTCACCCGGTTCCGCGGTGAGATCGGCAGGCCACGGGACGATACGCTGCCGGAAGCGCTCGAACTCGTAGAAGCGCCACGCGGAAAAGAACAGCACGCCGCCGGGCGCGAGGCGTTCCGCCAGCCGCGCGATCAGGTCGCGGCGAGTGGCGGCTCCCGGCACGTGATGCAGCACGCCAAATAGCGCGATCAGGTCGAACGGGCCGGGCGGCAGCGGATCGCACAGGATATCGCGCTCCAATAGCTCCGCGTCGAGCTCCGCCAGCGTGCGCCGAGCGTGTTCCAGTAGGCGCGGGC
>CBINGT010000298.1:0-5079 GCA_966250245.1 uncultured Anaerolineae bacterium | reverse complement strand
GACTCCTGTTGTTACGTCTAAACTTTCCTCGATGCCCGAGGTCGCCGGGGATGCCGCGCTGCTGGTCGATCCGTACGATGTCCCGGCGCTGAGTGCGGCGCTCGGGCGGTTGCTGAGCGAGCCGGACCTGCGGGCCGAACTGGTCGCGCGGGGGAAGCGTCAGGTGGCGCAGTTCACCTGGCAGCGGACGGCGCGCGATCTGCGGGCGGTGTACGAACGGCTTGCGCCCGGCAAGTGACCGGTTCATCGAACAGGGGGAAACGATGACTGATACGCCATCCGGCGGCAAACCGGAGCGTCCTACGTTTATCTTTGATACGTATGGCGATTGGCACGCGACAAAGATCGGGGACGCGCTATACAGCACGCGCGGCGAGTATATCGGATACGTCGAAGGACAGGACGTCTACAAGCGAGATGGCGAGTGGGTGGGGCGCCTTAGCCGCGACGGGCGTATCTTGCGCAAGCGAACCGAGCGGCGCCGTGGCTTCCACCCGAATCCGCCGCCTGTGCCGCCGAAGCCCGCTCGCCTGCCCGCGCGGGCGCCGCTTCCGCCGATGATGGCCGAGCTGGATTACAGCACGATCGACGTGCTGGACGAGGAGCCAGATATTTTCCGCCGCATCTCTGACCTGCGGCCGGATATGGATTAATACGATGGACAAGCCATGAGCACAGAACCGCAGCTTACGCCGAAGCGAGTCGCCGATTCCCGCGTGGTCCTCAGCATGATGATGAACCCCGCGCACGCCAATGCGCTTGGCAACGTGCACGGCGGCGAGATCATGAAGCTGGCCGACGAGGCTGCCGGGCTGTGCGCCATGCGCCACGCGCGGTCGGCGGCGGTGACGGTCGCGATTGACTCGATGACCTTCGACGAGCCGATCTACGTCGGCAACATGGTGACGCTGGTCGCGGAGTTGACCTACACCGGGCGCACGTCGATGGAGATCCGCGTGGTCGTCTCTGCCGAAGACCCGCTGACCGGCAGGCAGGTGCACACGAATGTCGCATACTTTGTGTTCGTGGCGATCGACTCGGAAGGACGGCCGCGGCCGGTGCCGCCGCTGGCGATCGAGACGCCGCAGGAGCAACTTCGCTTCTTGCAGGCCAAAGAGCGCCAGGCGGAACGCATCCGCCGCCACCAGCGCGAGCAGGCCCTCAGCGAGCAGCACCAGGCCGAATCCGGCGATGAAAGCACGCAAAACTGATGGCTGACCCTGTGACTGCTTCGGATACGGAAGTCCGCCCGTCGCGCCTGCTGGAGATGCTCAGCGCCAGCGGCGCGCGGCGCATCCTGCGCGAGCCTGCGCCTGACCTCGGTCTGGCTGAGCACATCCCATTTCCGTTTTTCGCCATCGTCGGCCAGGTCGAAATGCGGACCGCGCTGCTTCTGTCGATCATCAATCCGGCGGTGGGCGGCGTGCTGCTGATCGGTCCGCGCGGCACCGGCAAGACGACCTGTGTCCGCAGCCTGACCGACCTGCTGCCATACGTCGAGGTCAGCACCTGCCCGGAAGGCTGCCTGCCGACGAATCTCGATGAGAATGGCGAGCCGGACGTCTGCCCGGAGTGCCGCGAGAAGCTGGCGCGCGGCGAGCCAATCACCGCGCTCGATACGGTCAAGCTGGTCGAGTTGCCGCTCAACGCACGCCTGGAAGATGTCGTCGGCGGGGTGAACGAGCGGATCGCGGTGCAGCAGGGGCGCGTCCGGTTGGAGCGGGGGATTCTAGCGCGCGCCGACCAGAATTTGCTGTATATCGACGAGGTCAACCTGCTGGACGACGTGATCGCGGACGCGATCCTCGACGCGGCGGCGCAGGGCAGCTACACCGTCCGGCGCGGGGCGATGGCGGGGACGTATCGCTCGCGTTTCGTGTTGATCGGCTCGATGAACCCCGAAGAGGGACGGCTCCGCCCGCAGATCATGGATCGCTTCGGGCTGCGCGTGCCGGTGCAGGGGCTGATGAATCGCGACGAGCGCTACGAGGTCTATCGCCGGGCGCGTCGCTATCGCGAGAACCGGCGCCGCTTCGTGGCGGAGTGGGCGTCGGTTACGGCGGCGGCGCGCGAGGAGATCGTGCTGGCGCGGGAGCTTCTGCAGGAGACGGAGCTCTCCGACGAGGCGATAGAGATCGGGCTGGCGCTGGTTCAGCAGTTGGGGATCGACTCACATCGCGCGGAATACGCGATGTTCGAGGCGGCGCGCGCTCACGCGGCGGCAGATGGCCGCGACGTGGCGGACGTGGCCGACATCCGTGCCGTCGCGCCGATGGCCTTGCGCCAGCGCCGCAGCCAGTTCATGGTCGAGTTCTTCGAGCAGCAGACGGCCGAGGACGAGCAAATCCGCGAGCATATCGACACGCTGGCGGCAGACATGGGCTGGGAAGGCGAGCGGTGACTCCTGCGCGGTCCGCGACGTGGATCATTCCGACGCTTTTCCTGGCGCTGCTCATCGCGCTGGTGGCGTACTATCTCCCCTGGGTGGATCACATCACCGCCGGGTTCACCATGAACGGCTTCGACCTGGCCGAGTGGTCGAGCCTGCACCCCGCCGTGCGCGCCAGCTCCCCGCCGATGCTGGCGTCATTTCTGCTGCGCATGCCGCAGGTGGCCGTCGCGATCGGGTTGGCGCTGGCGGCGAGCGCGCTGCGCGACCCGCGCTGGCGGGCGGTTGGATGGGCGGCGGCGCTGCTGGTCGCGGTGCGGTTTATCCCCCCGGCGGAGTTTGTCCAGAGCGCGCGCAGTGACCCGAACTATCGCCAGATGGCGCTGCTGACCGCGCTGGGCGTGCTTGGCGTCGGGGTGGCGGCGTTTCTCAGCCGGAGAGGCGACCGGTGGCTGGTTGCAGGTGCGGCGCTGCTGACGATACTTGGTGCAGTCGCGGGGTGGATTGGGCTGGCGCGTGCGGGTGAGTTGCTCGACAACTTCGAGATCGCGGTGCGCACTGGCAGCGGACCGGTGCTCTACACCATTGCGGCTGTGATGGCGGGGCTGCTGGCGGTGTGGGATGTGCGCCGGGGTAGGGGAATAAAAAAGGGCGATTAACCGTCTGTCAATCGCCGCTTTGCTCTCTCACGAGTATCCGGTTGGATAGCTCTCACTCAGGCCATGTGGGTCTCGATGTAGTTCACCGCGTCGCCAACAGTCTGGATCTTCTGGGCTTCTTCGTCCGAAATCTCGCCGCCGAATTCGTCTTCGAACGCCATAATGAGTTCGACCAGGTCGAGCGAATCGGCCTCAAGGTCCTCACGGAACCGCGCCTCAAGCTTCACTTCTTCCGGGTCCACGCCGAGCAGCTCGACGATAATGTTCGTGACCCGTTCCTGAGTCGTTGCCATGTCTTCAACCTCCAAATGAGATTAGGCTCATGCCTGTTTGGTGCGCTGTGCCAGGCTGCCGATATTGTACACCAGAACGCTGCCCTGAACAGAGCACATTTGGTATATTCTGTCGAGCAGGCGAGTTTACCCGCAGGTCCCTGGTTTGTCCACCGGCGCCTACATTTCAAAGGAACACCATCCTATGACGAAAGTTACGCAAGGGTCCACAACCGAGCGGCGCAAGGACGATCACATCCGCATCAACCTCGAAGAATCCGTGCAGTTCCCCCGCCTGACGACCGGGCTGGAGCGGCTGCGCTTCATGCATCAGGCCCTGCCGGAACTCGACCTGGCGACTGTGAGCACCGAAACGACGTTCCTGGGCAAGCGGCTGAGCGCCCCGCTGCTGATCTCGTCGATGACCGGCGGGACGGAGCGCGCGCAGGCGATCAATCGCACGCTGGCCGAGGCCGCGCAGGCCGCCGGGCTCGCGATGGGGCTGGGGTCGCAGCGCGCGGCGATCGAGGATCCGTCGCTGGTGCCAACGTTTCAGGTGCGTCAGGTCGCGCCCGACATTCTGCTGTTCGCAAACCTGGGCGCGGTCCAGTTGAACTACGGTTATGGGGTGGACGAGTGCCGCCGGGCGGTCGACATGATCGAGGCGGATGCGTTGGTGTTGCACTTCAACGCGCTGCAAGAAGCCGTTCAGCCCGAGGGTGACGGGAACTTTGCGGGGTTGCTGGCGCGGGTCGAGGACGTCTGTCGCGCGCTTGACGTGCCGGTGATCGCCAAAGAGGTCGGCTGGGGGTTCTCGCCGCAGGCTGCGCGCCAGCTTGCCGAGGCGGGCGTCGCCGCGATCGATGTGGCGGGGTCGGGCGGCACATCCTGGACTGAAGTCGAGTATCACCGCGCGCCGAACGCGCATCACGCCAACGTTGCGCGCGCCTTCGCGGACTGGGGCATCCCGACCGCCGACGCGATCCGCTACGCGCGTGAGGCCGCGCCCGATCTGCCGGTGATCGCAAGCGGCGGCCTGCGTGACGGCGTCGAGATCGCGAAGTGTATCGCGCTGGGGGCGGACCTGGGCGCGATGGCCGGGCCGTTCCTCAAAGCCGCGGCGCAGTCGGTCGAGGCGGTGAGCAAGACGATCTGGGAGCTTCAGACGGAGCTGCGGATTGCGATGTTTGCCAGCGGCGCGGCGGACATCCCCGCGTTGAAGCGCACGCCGCTCTACCCGGTCGAGTAGCGCGCCCGCATCAGATGAACACCATAAAGACCTGGTTGCCGAGCAGCCGCCCGCGCCGCGTCAGGCGAAGCTGCCCCTCATCACCTGCCTCTAGCAGCCCGGCCGCGCGCAGCGGCGCGATTGCTTCTCCGTAGACCGACTCCAGCGAGGCGCCAAACCGCTGCTCGAACGCCGCCGGGGAGACGCCTTCCCGCACCAGCCGCAACCCCATGATCATCGTTTCGGCCATCGCCGTGTCGCGGTCAATCGGCTCGGTTTCGACGACCGCGTCTGTCAGCGGGAACGGGCGTGGCTCAGCCTGCGCTTCGATGCGCGCGATGTACTCTTCGGGGCGTAGGACGGTTTGCGTGCGGATCCCCGCGGCGTACCCATGCGCGCCCGCGCCCAGCCCGAGGTATGGATCGCAGCGCCAGTATTGCAGGTTGTGGCGCGACGCTTTGCCAGGGCGCGCCCAGTTGCTGATCTCGTACTGGTCGTATCCGGCCCCGGCCAGTACATCGGTCGCCCACT
>CBINGT010000297.1:0-5081 GCA_966250245.1 uncultured Anaerolineae bacterium | reverse complement strand
CCCCTCTCCGTAAACGGAGAGGGGAAAAGGGGCTGGGGGTTAAGGGGTGAGGTTTCCCACCAGCGTCATGTATGTAAGCGAATTCCGATGGGCGGCTAGAAGAGCCCCCAATCGCTGAGGACGCCCTCTTCCGCCATGCTGGGGTCCCACAGCTCCATCCCAACCTCGATCGTGGTCGGTATGCCAAGCGTCTCCTGCGCCTTCTGGCGCGACGCCTCGAGCAGTTGCGGCGCGTACGGGCAGAACGGCGTGGTCATGATCATCACCAGATGCGCGTGATCGTCCTCAATCTGAACCTCGCGCAGCAGACCAAGCTCCGTCACGCTCAGACCGATCTCGGGGTCGATCACCTGCCGCAGCGCGTCGCGAACCAGCTCGACCTTCTGCTCGCGGGTAAGTTGTTGATTCATGCGGTGCTCCTCTTAGTCTCCTCGATTGCCCGTCGCCGGGCGGTGCGGGCGATCGTCCCTGCCGTGCAGCCTGGATCGGACCCGTCAACGCAGATTGTAACGCAATCATACACCGAATTAAACAGGAATAAAATAAATGATTTTCTTCTTTATTGACCGAAACCGCCCGCAATGTTATACTCTCGTCAGATTTATTGCAAAAGGTTCTCAATTGAGGCAAACTGTGGTGTCGCGCGTTGCGCGCGCACTGTTGAGAACCGCAGGAGTCAATTCACGGCTACGTCTCGAACAGCCGCCACACTAGGAGGAACACCGTAGTTATGGGTGCCGCTTTGGAAATCCGCAATTTGCATGTCAGCGTCGAGGGTCAACCGATCCTTAAGGGCGTGAACCTGGTCGTCAAGCAGGGTGAAGTTCACGCGCTGATGGGGCCGAACGGATCTGGTAAAAGCACGCTGGCGAACACCTTGATGGGCCATCCGGCGTACGAAGTGACCGCCGGTCAGATTCTGTTCGACGGTGTGGACATTGTCGAGCTGGAAACCGACGAGCGCAGCCGCCTGGGCCTGTTCCTCGCATTCCAGTATCCGGTGGGCGTGCCGGGCGTAACCGTCGCTAACTTCCTGCGCAACGCGATCAACGCGCATCGCAAGGCGGTCGATCCTGAGTACAAGGGCATTCCGATTCCGGAGTTCCGCCGCATGATGGTGGAAAAGATGGACATGCTCCAGATGGATCACAGCTTCGGCGGCCGTTACCTGAACGAAGGCTTCTCCGGCGGCGAGAAGAAGCGCGCGGAAATTCTGCAGATGGCGATGCTCCAGCCGAAGATCGCCATCATGGATGAAACCGACTCCGGCCTGGACATCGACGCGCTGCGAATCGTGTCCGAGGGCGTCAACAAGCTGGCTGGCCCGAACCTGGGCGTGCTGGTCATCACGCACTACCAGCGTATTCTGAACCACATCAAGCCGCAGTTCGTCCACATCATGATGGACGGTGTCATTGTCGAAAGCGGCGGCCCCGAGCTGGCGCTTCACCTCGAAGAGCAAGGCTACGACTGGCTGCGCGAAAAGGCTGCCAACGGCGACGTCGAAGCTTCCCGCTAAGCGGGCGCGCACCAACCATAGCCGTTAAGGAAAGAGGGACGTTATGGCGAGTGATGCTGAACAGCTCCAGGGCATCCGCGAGCGGTACGACGAACAGTACGGCTTCCGCGACCCTGATCAATACGTGTTCAAGGCTCGCAAGGGCCTGGACCGTGACATCGTCGCGCAGATCAGCGAAATGAAGAACGAGCCGCAGTGGATGCGCGACCAGCGGCTGAAGGCGCTTGAGATCTACCAGAGCAAGCCGGTGCCCACCTGGGGTCCGGACCTCTCGGGCCTGCGCGAAGAAGAGATTTACTTCTTCGTGCGCCCCGCCGAAAAAGAGGGCCGTTCGTGGGACGAGGTTCCCGAGAACATCAAGCGCACCTTCGACCGTCTGGGCATCCCCGAGGCCGAGCAGAAGTTCCTGGCTGGCGCGGGCGCGCAGTACGACTCGGAGATGGTCTACCATCGCGTCCGCGAAGAACTGGAAGCGCAGGGCGTAATCTTCAAGAGCATCGAGGCCGGTCTGCGCGAGCACGAAGACCTGTTCCGCGAGTATTTCGGAACGGTCATCCCGGCGACCGATAACAAGTACGCGGCGCTGAATGCGGCCGTGTGGTCTGGTGGGTCGTTTATCTACGTCCCGCCGGGGGTCGAGATTAAGATGCCGCTGCAGGCGTACTTCCGCCTGAACACGGCCAACATCGGCCAGTTCGAGCGCACGCTGATCATCGTGGATGAGGGCGCGTTCCTGCACTACGTCGAGGGCTGCACCGCGCCGACCTACTCCACCGAAAGCTTGCACAGCGGCGTGATCGAGATCATCGTGAAGCGTGGCGCTCGCTCGCGCTACACCACGATCCAGAACTGGTCGGACAACGTCTACAACCTCGTGACGCAGCGCGCGATGGTCTACGGCGACGCCACCCACGAGTGGGTCGACGCCAACATGGGCAGCAAGATCACCATGAAGTACCCGTCGGTCTACCTGATGGAGCCGGGTGCGCATGGCGAGATTCTGTCGATCGCGTTCGCGGGCCGCGGCCAGATCCAGGACGCGGGCGGCAAGGCGATTCACGTCGCACCGCATACCACCAGCCAGATCCTCAGCAAGTCGATTGCGAAGGACGGCGGCCGCAGCAGCTATCGCGGTCTGCTGAAGGTGTACCCGGAAGCGAACAACTCCAAGAGCACGGTCGTTTGCGACGCCCTGCTGCTCGACGAGTACAGCGAGTCGGACACCTACCCGTACATCGAGATCGAAGCGCCGGATGTGGCTATTGGGCACGAGGCAACGGTCAGCAAAATCGGCGACGACCAGATCTTCTACCTGCAGAGCCGCGGGTTGAGCGAAGACGAAGCGAATGCGATGGTCGTCAATGGCTTCCTCGAGCCGCTCACCAAAGAGCTGCCGATGGAGTACAGCATTGAAATGAACCGGTTGATCCAGCTCCAGATGGAAGGGTCGATCGGCTAGCGTGCGGAGCACCGGTCCGGGCGCAGCAAGGTCAAGGGGCGTAGGCGTTACGCCCCTTCCCACGTCCCGGATCAGCGCTCACTATTCAGTTTGAACCGCAGAACCGTAAAGAGAGGGAAGTCCAGTGGCAACTCGCCGTCGTACGGCCCGTGAATTTCAGGCCCCGCCGCTGAGCCGCGCCGATGTCGAAGAACTGAGCGCTCGCAACAACGAGCCGGATTGGCTGCGCCAGCAGCGTCTGGCGGCGTGGGACCTGTACGAGTCGCTGCCGATGCCCACCACGCAGGATGAGGCATGGCGGCGCACTGATTATCGTCATATCAACTGGCAAAGCGCCGGACACCTGTCCACCAACGGCGGCGGCGCGGGCTTTGAGGATATCCCCGCCAGCAGCCGCGAGCCGCTGCTCGGCGAACAACAGGGCGCAATGATCGCGTTCGTCAACGATCGCCTGGTGCATAACGAGACGGCAGCCGCGCTGGCCGAGCAGGGGGTGATCGTCACCGACCTGCGGACTGCCGCGCGCGAGTATCCCGATCTCGTCCGTCAGCACCTGATGACCCACGCCGTCACGCCCGATATTGACAAGTTCACCGCGTTGAATGCCGCGCTGTGGACGCACGGCGTATTCGTCTACGTGCCGCGCGGCGTCCAGGCGACTCTGCCTGCGCACAGCATCTTCTACGCGACGCAGCCCGCCGCAACGCTCGGCCATACCCTGGTCGTGCTGGAAGAAGGCGCGCAGATCGACTACCTGCACGAGTCGCTGTCGCCCACGCTCGACGCGGACGCCAGCTTCATCGGCGTGGTCGAATTGATCGTCGGCCCCGGCGCCAACCTGCGCTACGTCAACCTGCAAGACTGGGGCCACCACATGTTCGAGTTCAGCCACCAGCGGGCGCGCGTCGCCGAAGACGGCCAGCTCGACTGGGTGACCGGCCAGATGGGCGGCAAGCTGATCAAGGCGTTCATGGAGATCGATCTCGACGGCAAGGGGAGCTGGGGCCGCATGAGCGCGCTCTACTTCCCGAGCGGCGAGCAGTTCATGGACCTCGACACCCAGCAGAACCACAACGCGCCCTACACCACGTCGGACCTGCTGTTCAAGGGCGTGTTGAAGGACTCTTCGCGCACCGTCTGGCAGGGGATGATCAAGGCCCTGCCCGGCGCGCAGAAGACCGACGGCTTCCAGGCGAACCGCAACATGCTGCTGAGCGACAAGGCCCGCGCCGACAGCATCCCCGGCCTGGAGATCGAGGCGAACGACGTGCGCTGCACCCACGCCTCGGCCACCGGCAAGATCGAGGAAGAGCTGATCTACTACCTGATGGCGCGCGGCATCCCGCGAGCGGAGGCCGAGAAGCTGATCGTGGACGGGTTCTTTGTGCCCGTGCTGGACCGCATCCCGTTCGAGAGCGTGCGCGATCGCATGATGGCTTATGTCGAGCGCAAGCTGCTTGGCGAGAGCTAAGCGCGAGCGGTGGCAGAGTGATGAGATCGAATGGAACCGGGCCAGCCTGCTGACCCGGTTTTTGTTTATTTCTGTCTGATTTATGTCATGTAATTTCCGGCTGGACTATACTGCCCGGTTCGCTGGATAGCGCCGTATAATCTGGGGAGACTCGGGGCGGTGTGAGGCCGCCACTCATGCGGCGTGAAAGGGATTGTTCACCAGCGACCAGCAGGGCGCCGGATGCCGTGCAAGCAAATGCGTAAAGGAACAGGGATGACTGAGCAGAAGCTTTCCCCTTTGAATATTGAGGCTATTCGCGCCGACTTTCCGGCGCTCGATCAGGAAGTGCACCCCGGCAAGCGGCTGGTCTTTCTCGATTCGGCGGCCAGCAGCCAGAAGCCGCGCCAGGTCATCGACGCGATGACGGCCTACTACGAAACCAGTCACGCGAACGTGCATCGCGGCATTCACGTCCTCAGCGAGCGCGCCACCGCCGCCTTTGAAGGCAGCCGCGAGAAAGTGCGCGCGTTCATCAACGCCGCGTCGAAGCGCGAAATCATCTTCACACGCAACGCAACCGAGGCGGTCAACCTGGTCGCCGGGTCGTGGGGGCGCGCCAACCTCGGCCCCGGCGACGTAGTCGTGCTGAC
>CBINGT010000296.1:0-5081 GCA_966250245.1 uncultured Anaerolineae bacterium | reverse complement strand
GCCAAGCGTGAGGATGTTAAACAGCAGCCCGCGCCCCAGGAATTGCACCCGGCTGAACGCAAACGCCATCATGCTCGACAGCACAATATTGATTGTGGAGGAACCGGCCGTAATGAGCACGCTGTTCTGCGCTGCGGTCCAGAAGGCGTCGCTCTTAAGAATGTTGGTGTAGTTTTCCCAGTGGATCCCGGCGGTGGGCAGGCCAAACGGGCGCGACAAGAACTGGCCGGTTGTGCGCAGGCTGCCGAGGAAGGCGGTCAGCACGGGCCCCATGATGATCACGCCGAGGATGATCAGGATCAGCAGCTTCCCGGCAAGCACCAGTCTGCGATTCAGCCGTGCGCGCCGCTCCAGCGCGAGTGACCGCTGCGTGATAGTGGGTTGAAGGGTTGTGTGCTTGATTGCTTCGCTCATGGTGTGTTACCCCACACTTTGCTGCGTGAAATCACGGCGCAGCACCACGCGCTGATAGCCGAGCGAGAAGATCAGCGTGATCAGGAACAGCACGACCGCCACTGCGCTGCCGTAGCCCATGTAAAAACGCTGGATGCCAAATTTGTAGAGGTAGGTGGCGAGCACGTGACCGGAGTTGAACGGGTTGCCGCCGCGTGTCAGCGTCTGCACGACCACGAACTGCTGGAACGAGCCAAGCACCGAGAGATAGATCGTCAGGCGGATGGTCGGCCCCATCAACGGCAGCGTGATGCGCGTCAGCACCTGCCACCAGTTCGCACCGTCGACGCGCGCCGCTTCTTCCAGGTCTTTCTGGACGCCCTGCAGCCCGGCCATGTAGAGGATCATGTAATAACCGAAATACTTCCACGTCAGCACGAGGAAGATCGAATAAATGACGACATCCTTGTCGCCCAGCCACTCGACCGGCGTAAGGCCGAAGCTGGTGAATATCTTTGTCGCCAGCCCGTCATTCGGGTGGTAGACGTACCACCAGATGAGGGCGACAATCACCTCGGAGAAGACATACGGGATAAACAGCAACGCGCGGAAGAAGCGCCTGCCTGGCAGCGATCCCCGCCCGACGAGCAATGCCAGCATCATCGCGATCGGAAGCTGCACCAGCAACGACAGCAACATGATCGTGAAGCTGTTTTTTAGCGCCGAACGGAAGACGGTGTGTTCGTAGAGCCGTTCGTAGTTGTCGAACCCGATGTAATTGGTGGGCGGTCCGAACCCGTTCCAGTCAAACAGGCTGTAGCGGGCCGACTGCACCACCGGTACCAAGACGAAAGTCAGAAACAAAATCATCCCTGGCGCGACAAGCAGCACGACCATCAGCGCTTTGTTGACATTCCGGCGCAGCAGCGTACGGTCGAGCGGCGGTGATGACTTGCCAGGCAGCACCCGAAAGTTCGTCGCTGACATCATGCATCCTTTGCGCTCTAACAATTTATCCGGGCGGGTGCGGAAAGTGTGGCATCGGACAGCGCACCGAACTCCGCCGCCGACGCCACACCTGTCCTACAAGCCTAGCTCTATTTTACCCGAGTTCGAAGGCCGCCGACTCTTCAATCATCGCGGCAGCTTCTTCTGGGGTAATTTCGTTCGCAAACAGCCCCTGCACCGCGTCCAGCACGGTCTGAGCAACCGCCGGCGGCAGGAACTGGTCGTAGTAAAGCTGGAAGTACGGCGCCTCGTTGCGCGCCTGCAGAATGGTGCTCATGATCGGGTCATCGGCCAGCACGTCTTCCGCGCCTGCCACCGTCGGCAGGATCCACAGCTCAGCACCACGACGCTGCGCATCCACGCTGGTGATGAACTTCAGGAAGTCGATGGCCTCGTCGGGCGCGTCCTTGCCGACCGCGAAACCATCGCCGCCACCCAGGACGTCGTTCGGATTTCCGGCGCCTTCAGGGATGGCCGGGAACGGGAACCAGCCGAGGTCATCGCCGATGCCCTCGCCCGACTCGCTGTTCGCAGCCATGTTGCTGACCGCAAACTGGCCCTGCAGTTCCATTGCGGCCTCACCGTTGCCCATGACGCGGCCTTCGTCGCCGAAGGTGCTGCTCATAAAGCCTTCCTGGAACGGCTCAAGCGCGACCAACTGCTGGAGGTATTCACCCGCCTTGACAAACGGCTCGTCAGCGAACGACCCTTCGCGGTTGTAAGCATTGATGAAGGCTTCCTCGCCGCCGAGACGCGTCGCCAGATACACCCACCAGAAGTGACCCGGCCACTTGTCGCCCTCGCCGAGCGCGATCGGGGTGATGCCCGCGTCCTTCAGCGTCTGAACAGCCTCAATGAACTCGTCCCAGGTCGCCGGGGGATTGTCGGGATCCAGCCCGGCCTGCTCGAACAGCGCCTTGTTGTAGAACACGCCGACCGCGCCCCAGGTCCACGGCACGCCATAGTACTCGCCATTCTGGCCGTACAGCTCAAGCGCCGCCTGGGTGGTGAAGGAGTTCTTCCACTCGCCGTCGTTCGCCTCAAGCTCCGGCGCGATGTTGCGGACCATGCCCGCATCCGCGTACTGCCACAGTACGCCACCGCCCCAGCTCTGGAACAGATCCGGCGGCTCCCCGGCCTGCATCACGGTCACGAGCTGGCTCTTGAACGCCTCGTTCTCCAGCACCGTGATCTCGATGTTCACGTGGGGATTGGCTTCCATGTACTCCGCAGCCAGCTCATCCCAGTAGGCGCGGTCCGGGGGATTCGTGGTGATGTGCCACCAGGTGATCGTCACCTGTTCTTGGGCCTGGCTGCGGGGCAGCCCCACCAGCCCACCGACGACCCCTACGACCAAAGCCAAGATCAAGAAGTTCTTCAACAATCTCATCTTGCGCTCCTTAAGTACTCGGCGAGGGTTTTCCCCGCCACAAGCGAATCAGTATCGCCGGTTTTTATCCGGCGCGATACCCATCTGGTGCCTGACCGGCGCGCACGACTCGCGGATGACCAGTTCGGTCGGCATCTCCACGCGCTCGCCGGGCAGATCGGGGTTATTCAGCCGCTCCAACAGCAGGCGAGCGGCCGTCCGCCCCATCTCCTCAAGCGGCTGGCGGACCGTCGTCAAACCGGGGTGGACGTGGCCCGCCTCCCAAATGTCGTCAAAACCAATCAGCGAAATGTCTTCCGGCACGTGCAAGCCACGCTGCAAGATACCGTCCATCACCCCAAACGCCGCCAGGTCGTTTGCGGCGAAAATGGCGGTCGGCGGATCGTCCAGGCTGAGGAAATGCTGTGAGGCGGCATAGCCCGGCGTGCGGAAGAAATCCCCCTGATAGATCAGGTTGGGGTCTTCCGGGATACCGGCATCGGCCAGCGCGGCACGGTACCCGGCGAGCCGGTCCAGCGAGCACTGCATCTCCGGCGAGCCGATGATGTAGCCAATCCGGCGGTGCCCTAGCTCAATCAGGTATCTGGTCGCGTCGTACGCGCCGCGATAGTTGGTGGCCTGTACAGTTGAGGTGAGCGGGCTGTCGACATGCTGATAGTCGATCAGCACGTGCGGATACTGCTGCTGGTGGAGTGTTTCCAGATATTCGCGCGCGTTCGTCGGCAGCACAAGCAGCAATCCGTCCGCCAACCCACGCGTGATCGTCGCCACGTACGCCGACTCCTTGATCTTCCGGCGGTGCGTGGTGTACAGCATCAGGTCGTACTGGTTCGCCGCCAGTTCCGCATCAATGCCCCGGATGAGTTGTCCAACGTAGTTGTTGCCAATGTCGTGAACCAGCAGACCGATCACCTGAGAGCGTCCACCGCGCAGGCTGCGCGCCTGCTGGTTAACCACATAGCCCAGACGCATCATCGCGTTCAGCACGCGCTCGCGCGTTTCGGGCAGCACGTGGGTGTGATTATTGATGACGCGCGAGACGGTGGAATAGGACACACCGGCTTCGCGTGCGACGTCGATGATGGTAACGGCGTTCGTTCGCCTGTTTCGGACGCTCATGGTCCCCTGGTGAGAAGCACCGATGAATGATCGGATGACCCGATAGTGAGTGTGCGTGGCACAACGCCGGGCCAATGAATTTGCATATCGTTCATGACAACGTTTTCAGAGCCTGGCGGGTTTTCACGCACAGTAAGTATGGCCCGTGACCTCGCTTTCCCGCGCAGTTCCAATTTCAGGATATAACGTTTCAACATCCTATGTCAAGTAATTCATGGAAACGTTTGCATGATTTGACGACCTTTCCACGTCCGAGAAAACATTACAGAGTCGATAAAACCTGTAAACAGGACATAAAGGTGAATAGACATCTGAAGAACGTAAACCTAGAATCCAAAATAGATCGCATGTGCATGTAGCTGTTAAGTCTATCGCTTACCGGTAATCGTTCGTGACGGCGTAAGAGTTATGGGGGTGTGGGAGCATGAAGCTCATTATTCAGATTCCGTGCCTCAACGAGGAGAGCACGCTCCCGTTGACGCTGGCAGAACTACCGAGGTATGTCGAGGGTGTCGATGTTGTCGAGTGGCTGGTTATTGACGATGGCAGTACGGATAACACCGCCTGCGTGGCGCGCGAGTGCGGCGTCGATTACGTCGTCAGCCACACGACGAACAAGGGCCTAGCAGCCGCCTTTCAAACCGGGCTAAACGCCTGCCTAGAGCGCGGCGCGGATATCATCGTCAACACCGACGCCGACAACCAGTACCCCGCACGGTACATCCCTCAATTGATCGAGCCGATCCTTCGCGGCTACGCGGACATCGTGATCGGCGACCGTCAGACCAACACAATCGAGCATTTTTCCACCACGAAAAAGGTGTTGCAGAAGGCGGGGACGACCGTCGTCCGGCGCGTTGCAGGCACAGAAGCGAAAGACGCGCCGAGTGGCTTCCGCGCCTTTTCGCGCGAAGCGGCCATGCGGATCAACATACTATCGGGCTACACCTATACGCTCGACACCATCATCCAGGCTGGAAAGAAGAACCTGACCGTGGCGCACATCCCGATCAAGACCAATCCGGATCTGCGCCGATCGCGTCTGGTGCGGAGCATCCCGCGCTATGTGCTGTACTCCGCCGTGACCATCGTGCGGCTGTTCGCGCTCTACCAGCCGTTGCGCACCTTCACCTACCTGTCGCTGCCCTTCTTCCTGGTCGGCGGCCTCGCC
>CBINGT010000295.1:0-5083 GCA_966250245.1 uncultured Anaerolineae bacterium | reverse complement strand
TTAGCTGAGAAAGACAGCAATCAGGAACAAAGCGGGCGGAGCAAGCTCCGCCCCTACGCCGGATTTGGCTTCTGGCTGTCTTCCGCTTCTTCTGGCTGTTCTTCGTTGTTCTCGTCTTCCGGCCCGGCGCGCGGGCCGAACAGCGCATAGATCACCACGCCCGACGACGCGACCAGAAACCCGCCGATGAACACCGACGCCTGCAGCGTGCCGAGCAGCGGGCGCGAGTCCGGCGTGGGCGGGTGGCTGCCGAAGCCAAGCACGTCCGCCAGCCCGGCCGCCCCGGCGATAACCAGCCCGGTCAGCGTCAGGCGGATGCCGATGTCCTGCGCCAGCGTCCGCCGCTTGCCCGCGTAAAACGCCTGGTGCACGAAGATATACGCACCGAGAAACAGCAGCGCGAAGCCGACAAGGATCACGAACACCTGCAACACGCCGACCCCCGGCACTGATTCCAGGCCGATGATCCCCGGAAACAGGCCGATCAGCGTGATCACGACGCCCAGCGCGCCGACCGTGATGCTTGTCTCGCTGTAACGTTCCATCGGCGGCTACTCGTCGGGTAGACCCGCTCGCAGCACGCGCAGCATATTCCCCCCCAGAATCGCGGCCACATCGTCCGGCTCGTATCCGCGCGCCTCTAGAGCCGTCCCGATCTCGAGCAGGTCCGCAACCGTCTCAATGCCGACTGGCACCGATTCGCTGCCGAAGCCGCCGTCAAAGTCGCTGCCGATCCCGACGTGCCGCGCGCTGCCCGTTACCTGGCAGACGTGATCGATCGCCGCCGTGACCGTATCCATGTTGGCTGCGTCGCGCCGGTCGCCGAACCGCCAGCCATCGACCAGGAACAGGTTGTAGGGTAGAATGCCAACCACCCCATCGTGCTCCGCAATGCCACGAATGATGTCGTCGCTCAGGTTGCGATCGGGCCGGTCCGGGCGGAAGCGCAGCGGGTTGGCGTGACTGGCGAACAGCGGGCCGTCATAGCGATCGAGCGCCTCGCGCGCCGCCTCGGGTGCCATGTGCGACAGGTCAAGCACCATTTTCAGCCCGGCCATCACGTCGAGCAATTCGCGCCCCAGGTCCGTCAGCGGGCCGAGCGCGCGCGTCCCGCCGCTGTAGCGGGTTTGCGTCCACGCCGGGCCGATGATCCGCAGGCCGCGATCGTACCATTCCTCGACCTGCTCCGGCGTCAGAATCGGGTCCGCCCCTTCCATCAGCAGGACGATCCCCAGCCGGTGATCTTCCAGCCCCTTGCCCTCTTCCCACGTCGCCAGGACGTCGTCGAGATCGCGCTGCGTCAGCACCAGGCGGATGCGCTCGCTGTCGCTGGCGAGCCGCTCGTAATACTCCAACTGGCGCATACCGAGCTGGTACGCTTCTTCGGGCGTCTCGTAGAGGATCTTCTCGTCCGGGTACATCTTGGCCGACGCCGGAGAGACGAAGATCGCGCCGCAGATCACCGCGACCCGGCCGAGAATCGCCTCAGGCAGCCCGCTCATGCAGCGCCCGTAGCGGCTGACGAACGTCGGGTCGATCACCTCGCGGCGGCGCTTGCGCCAGGCGCTGTGCAAAAAGTCGCGCCCGTTGTTGAAGTAGTTCCAGGCGATGTCCTGGTGCCCATCGACAATAATCGGGTTCATTCCGAGTTCACGCTTTCAGAATTCGCCAAAGCCTGTAAATCATCATAGTTGGTCACGCGCTCGCCGTTGGCGAACAATGACGGCGTCCCGCGCAGCCCGCGACGGTCGTACTCGCTCCGCGCGCGCTCGATCACCTGCTCGACCGCGTCGCCGTCCATGCACGTCTCGAACGCGTCCACGTCCAGCCCCAGCGCTTCCGCGCCCAGACGCACGCGCCGCTCGTGGAAGGTCGAGCCGACGAAACGCTCTCGCCACCAAAACAGCGTGTCGTTCATCTCCCAAAAGCGTCCCTGCTCCCCGGCGCACAACGCGGCGCGGGTCGCGGTCGGCGCGCCACGGCCAAACGTCACCGGGATCAGCACGAACTGCGCGCGCCCATCAGCGATCGCATCCAGCAGGCCGGGGAATTCGTCCTCAAAGAACCGGGCGCAGTGGATGCACGCATAGCTCGAAAAGTCTTCGATCAGCAGCGGGACGCTGGCGCTGCCGAGGCGCGGAAAGCCCTGCTCGGTGAATCCGCGCTCCAGCCCCTCGTAGCGCGCGCCGACGTCGTCGGGCAGGGGCGCATTGAGCGGCAGCATCAGATACGCCGCCCCCACGCCGAGCACAATCACCAGCGCGAAGACCACCACCAGCAGCCAGATCGGCACGCGCTGGCGCTTGACAGGCGGGGGACGCCGCTCCAGACCGGGCAGCCCGGCGAGTGGATCGTCAGACGGTGTAGGCGTGGTCATGAGCGCTCAATCACCCCGTCGCGCCAGCGATCTACCAGTGGGACCAGTTCGGGAAGCTGGCGGATCGTCGCGTCCGGCGTGACCTCGATCCCTTCTGGCAGGTCGGACCACGGTTGCTCGATCCACACGCCGCGCAGGCCTGCCCGCTTGGCGCCGTAGATGTCGTAATACAGGCTGTCGCCCACGAAGACCGCTTCCTCGGGCGCCAGTTCCAGCGCCTTGAGCGCCTGCTCGAACACCGCGCGATACGGCTTCCATGCCTGCACGTCGGCGGAGAAGATCAGCACTTCGAGGTATGGCGTCAGGCCCCAGCGATCCAGGTCGCTCCGGTGATAGCGCCCTTCCCACAGCGTGTTGGAGATCAGGCCGATCCGCAAGTTGCGCTCGCGCAGCGCTTCCAGCGTCTCGACCGCGCCTTCCAGCGGCGAGACAATCGTCTGGATGCCCTTCATATACGCTTCGGCCAGCGCCTCAAGCTGCTCCGGTTCGAGGTCGGTCACGCCCCAGCGCCGTGCCAGCTCGGTGACCTGATAGCCGAGCTTGATACGCGACACGTCATCTTCGTTGATCGACTGCCACATATCCCGCGCGACGGGCCACGCTTCTTCGAGCGCGTCTTCTTCGGGGGGCAGCTCATAATCGAGCGCCTTGAGGTAATAATACACCCCTTGAGCGCCCAGCTTCTCCATCGCTTCCCAGTCCTGTCCTGGCGGCGAGTAATGCAGCAGCGTGCCGCCCATGTCGAAGATGACTCCGCGCACCGTCATGCCGTTCCCTCTCCCGTTCGATCCCATCTCAGCATTCTATCGAAACGATCGCAGTTGCGGCGTGTAGAACCTCACCCCTGGCCTCTCTCCGTAAACGGAGAGGGGAAAAGGGGCCGGGGGTTAAGGGGTGAGGTTATGCTCAACGCTTTCGATAGATCGCTCGATACTCAATCACGAAAGCAAATAGCGCGCCAGCAGATGCGTCGTGTGCACCAGGCTGTCGGTATGCGTCCGCTCGTAGGCGTGCGACGCGTCCACGCCCGGCCCGACCAGCGCGACCTGCGCCGTGCCGCCAGCCGCCCAATACGCCTCGCCATCCGAGCCGTAGTACGGGTAGATGTCGAGCTTGTACGGGATCGACGCTTCCTCAGCCAATGCGCGCAGCCGTCCGGTCAATTCGACGTGATACGGCCCGCCGCCATCCGCCACGCAGATCCCGGCGCTGAACTCGTCGCTGTTTTGCCCATCGCCCACCGCCGCCATATCGACCGACACGACCTCATGCAGCCCCGGCGGGAAGCCCGCCGCCGCGCCATGCCCGACTTCCTCATAATTGGCGATCACGGTGGTCACCGTCTGCGCCGGACGCAGGCCCGCGTCGCGCAGCGCCCGAAATGCGCCGTAGATGCACGCGACGCTCGCTTTGTCGTCCAGATGGCGCGAGCGGATGAAGCCGGTGTCGGTCACTTCCACACGCGGGTCGAGGAACACAAAATCACCCACGTCAATCCCCAGAGCGCGCGTTTCGGCGGCGCTGCTGGTTCGCGCGTCGATGCGAACTTCCATCGTATCCTGCGTGCGCTTCTCGTCGCCCGCGCCGCGATGGACGTGGACGCTCGCTTTCACCGGCACGACCGTCCCGCGATAGCGCCGCCCGTCGCGCGTCTGGATCGTCACGCCCTCGAACTCGACGGCGTTCCACATGTAGCCACCGAGCATGTGGAGCTTCAGCCGCCCGTTCGACTTGATCTCGCGCACCATCAGCCCCAGCGTGTCGGTGTGAGCGGTCAGGCCGCGCGGCGCGTCGTCCCGCTCGCCGGGCCAGGTAATGATCAGCGCGCCTTTCGGGCTGCGCTCGAAGGTCATATCGGGAATCTCCAGCCCGCGAAACGCCTGCTCGACCAGCTCAATCGCTTCCAGGTGATAACCGGTGGGACTGGGGGTATTTAGCAATCTGACAAGAAAATCAATTATACTATCAGGATAAAAACTCAGGTCTGCCATGCGCGTCTCCTTACGCGGACACCATCGCTTTGCGAGGGCGCTAGCACGCAGGGTGGAGTATAACCCGCTTCAATATGTCTGACGAAACGTCCCGTACGATTGCGAGCTACAACCGCCACTCGGCCGAGTTCGCCAGTGCGCTCGGTAGTATCTCGCTTAGCCACGAACTTGATAGTTTTGCCTGCATGCTGCCCGTCGAAGCGCGGGTGGTGGATGTCGGCGCGGGGCCGGGTCACTATACGCTGGCGCTCGCCGCGCGCGGCCTGCTGCCGATCCCCGTCGATCTCTCCGCCGAGCTGCTGCGCGTCGCACGGAATTACGGGTTGGATAACCCGGTCCTCGCGGATATGCGCTGCCTTCCGTTCGGAACCGGCAGCCTGGATGGGGTGTGGGCAAGCGCCTCGCTGCTGCACTTGCCGAAAACTGCCCTGCCCGCAGCCTTGAAAGAACTCCGGCGCGTCGTCCACCTGGGCGGCGCGCTTTACTGCTCGCTGAAATTGGGCGAGGGCGAGCAGTGGGTCACCTCACCGCACGGCGGCGAGCGCTTCTTCGCGTATTACAGCGAGGACGAAATCGACCGCGCGCTGACCGAAACAGGCTGGGCGATCACCGGCGGCTACCTCAACCCTGGGCGCACGCACCCGTGGATTAACCGCTTCTGCCGGGCGGTGTAGAGCAGCGGTTAGCAATGAGCGGTTCGAGGTGAGCTACGCAC
>CBINGT010000294.1:0-5104 GCA_966250245.1 uncultured Anaerolineae bacterium | reverse complement strand
ACCAGGCAGAGCACGCTGAGGACGCCCAGCACCCGGAGCCTCATGCGCCGGCCGCCTCCACCCGGTAGCCCACCCCGCGGACATTGATGATGAAACCGGGTTTCTGCAGTTTTGCCCGCAGCCCGGTGAGGTGCACGTCCAGGGACCGGGAAGAGGCCAGGAACGCATCGCCCCACAGGGCGTCCATCTCGTCGAGCGTCATCTCGTCAAGCTCGCGGCCCTGCGCGGCGGCCTGTTCCTCGATGTAATGAAAACGCTGGTAGAAGCGGTGGTTCGCCGCGCGCAGCGCCGACTCCGGATCGACGCCCATCCAGCGCGCCAGGTTAACCGCCACAAACAGCACGTCGCCCATTTCGTGAAACTTCTCGTCGGGCGTCTCGGCAGACAGCAGTTCGTCCATTTCCTCGCGCAGCTTGTCGAGGACGGGATCGATCGTCGCCCAATCGAACCCGACGCGGGCGGCGCGATCCTGGTAGCTGAACGACTGGCTTAGCGCGGGGAGTGACTTCGGGACGCCCTGCAGGCGCGACGTGCCCTCGTGATTCTTCTCCGCCTGCTTGATCTTGTCCCAGTTGACTTTCACATCCTCGTCGCCGCTGACCTTTACCTCGCCCCAGACGTGCGGGTGACGGTGGATGATCTTGCTGTTGATTCCGGCGATCACGTCCGGCATACGAAACTCGCCGTTATCAACCGCGATCTGGCTGTGCAGCACGATCTGGAGCAGCAGGTCACCTAGCTCCTCGCGTAGCGCTTCCGCGTCGCCGCTGTCGAGCGCATCGAGAACCTCATACGTCTCTTCGAGCAGGTACGGGCGCAGCGATTGGTGCGTCTGCTTGCGATCCCACGGGCAGCCCTCAGGCGCGCGAAGGTGCGCGATCGTCTCCTGGAAGCGCTCCATGCTGCCTGCAACCGGCAGCGCGGGAACCAGCACGGCGACCGCGCCCTCGGCGTTCTGCGTGCCGAGCGCGCTCAGCGCCACCGGCTGCGCGGCGAGCGGCCCCTGTCCGTCGCGCAGAACGAGCTGGAGCGTGTGCTCTGGCGGATACTGGTTGAGTAGAACGCGTTGCAGGGCGGGCAGGTCGGCGGGATTGACGAGCAGGGCGGGGACGTCTGGGTTCAGCGGCGGGTGATGCATCGTGGCGACCGATGCGGCGTCGGCAAGTTGCAGGCCCGCGAGGTCGGTGAGCGCCAGAGAATCGGCAATATCCGGAAGCAGGGTGAGCGCGGCGCGGATGGACATGATTACCTCTCGCAGCAAGTGGGGCGCGTCGAGCGTGGCGCGGTCTGCGCTATCAACGGAAAACAGGCGGACTCCCCACCGAGCCGGTCGGAGAGTCGCCTGTTGTAGACGTAGTAGGGCCGCACAAGCCCCGGTTGCGACGCTTAACGCTTGGTGTAGGTCGGGGCCTTGCGGGCACGCTTGAGACCGGGCTTCTTGCGCTCCTTCTCACGCGCATCGCGCGAGAGGAATTCGCCGGCGCGCAGAACAGGGCGCCATTCCGGCTCAATCTTCAGCAGCGCGCGCGCAAGCCCGAGCTTGATCGCATCGCGCTGGCCGGTTGGGCCGCCGCCCTGAACCTTGACCGTGACGTTGTACGCCTTTTCCTGCCCGACTGCGCGCAGCGGCTCGATGGCGAGATCGTAATCGCCGATGCGGGTGAGGTATTCCTCACCGGGCTTGTCGTTGATTACAACGCTGCCGTTGCCGCCGGGCCACAGCCGGACGCGCGCCGTCGAGGTCTTGCGCCGCCCGATACCCTCATAATAGTTCGATGCCATGTGTCTAATCCTCTTCGCCGTTACAGCTCGTACGTCTTAGGACGCTGTGCTTCGTGCGGATGAGTCGGGGCCGCGTAGATCTTCAGCTTCTTGAGCTGCTTGCGCCCCAGGCTGTTCTTCGGCAGCATGCCGCGCACGGCAGCCCGGATCACGCGGTCCGGGAAGCGCTGAAGCTGGTCGCGCAGCGTGATGCTAGTGAGGCCGCCGGGATAACCCGAGTGGCGATAGTACTTCTTGGTTTCCATCTTGTCGCCAGTCACGCGGATCTTGTCGGCGTTGATGACGATCACGAAGTCGCCAACATCCATGTGCGGGCTGAAGATCGGCTTGTGCTTTCCGCGCAGCAGCACCGCGATCTCCGTGGCGAGACGCCCCAGGGTCTGATCCTTAGCATCTACCACATACCACTCGCGCTGGATGTCCGCCGGCTTAGGGGTATAGGTCTTGATTCTCATCTTGTCGCTTACTCCAGCGGGCGTCTCCCCGCTCTCAGTATGTCACACGCGTCAGGCAAAGGCCGTGCGCCGGGGCGCTTGGGTTCGGCCAGGTGCCGTCCGCTGCGCGAAACGCTGTCAGGAAGTGTTCTGGTGTCAGCTCGCCCCTTCCGACGCGAGCGAGTCCGCCTACAATTCTTCGAACCATGCGATACAGAAACGCGTTTGCTTCAATCTCGTACCGCACAACGTAGCTGCTCTGTTCCGGCTGCGCCTCGAGCACGATCTCTGACCGGAAGACTTCGCGGATCGTGCTGTCGCCCTGGGGCGGTGTGCCGAATGTCGCGAAGTCGTGTGTTCCGACCAGCCCTGCCGCCGCCTGTTGCATCGCGTCGAGCGCGGGTGGACGGTCGGTCGCGATGTGCCAGGCGCAGCGCATCCAGAGCGGCTGCCGTACCGGCGCGAAGTACAGCGTGTAAGTGTACGCCCTGCTGCGGGCGTCGAAGCGGGGATGAAAGTCCGTCGCCGCTTCGACCAGGGATTGGAGCGCGATGCTCTCCGGAAGGTTGGCGTTCAGCGCGCGCAGCAGGGCGCTTGCTTCGTGCCGCCACGCCACGTCGAAGGCGATGACCTGTCCAGTGGCGTGAACTCCGGTGTCGGTGCGCCCCGCGCCCGTTACGGTGACCTCTTGCTGCGTCACCTGCCTGAGCGCGGCTTCGACCGCCCCCTGGATCGTCGGCGTGTCACCCGCCTGGCGCTGGAAGCCGAAATAATCGGTCCCATCGTAGGCCAGGACGGCCCGGTAGCGGGTGACACGACCATTCACACGCTAGCCTTCCTCGCGGTCGACCAGCTCGATCATAACCATCGGCGCGGCGTCACCCTTGCGCGGGCCCAGTTTGAGCAGGCGCAGGTAGCCGCCCGGCCGCGTCTCATAGCGCGGCGCCAGCTCGTCGTACACCTTCGCGACGGAGTCCCGATTGTTCAAACGCGCCAGCAGCAGGCGACGTGCATGCACGCCGCGCGCCGGGTCTGAATGGGCGCGGCCCCGCTTCGCAATGGTGATCAGCTTTTCCGCTTCAGCACGAATCGCCTGCGCTTTGGCTTGGGTCGTCGTGATGCGCTCGTGCTGGAACAGGCTGTTGAGCAGGTTGCGACGCAGGTTTTTCCGATGATCGGTATCCCGTCCCAGGTGCTTGCCAGCAACTTTGTGTCGCATTACACAGATTCCTTATCGGTCTAGGAGTTGGTGGAGAAGATGTCGTGCTCTTCGGGCAGATAGTTCTTCTCGCGCAGCCGGGTCACCAGCTCGTCGAGCGACTTCTCACCGAAGTTCCGGATCGCCAGCATCGCGTCGGGCCCGCGGTCGAGCATTTCGAGCACTTCCCCGACGTTGGTGATGCCTGTGCGTTTGAGCGAGTTGAAGACACGCACGCTGAGATCGAGCGTTTCGATCGGCGTCTCGTAGACTTCTGCCGGCAGGGCGTTGGGATCCGGTTCCGCGACCTCTTCCTTCGGCGGCATCAGCGATTCCTCGCTGACACCGGCGATAATGATCAGGTGCTTCATCAAGATCTCGGCGGCCTGGCTCATCGCCTCTTCCGGTCGAATCGAGCCATCTGTCCAGATCTCGAGGAGCAGGCGGTCGTAGTTCGTCCGCTGCCCCACGCGCGCGCGGTCCACATCGTAGTTCACGCGCTTGATCGGGCTGAAGATGGCATCGATCGGAAGCTCACCAATCGGCAGGCGGCCACGGTCCTCGGCGGGCGAGAACCCGACGCCACGCTGCACGGTAAACTCGATCTCGACCTGTGCTTCGTCGGAGTCGGCGGTGAACAGGTACAGGTCCGGGTTGATGATCTCTACCTCTGCCGGGGTGATGATGTCCGCAGCGGTGACGGTCCCTTCACCATGCACTTCGAGGCGCAGCCGAGCCGATTCCGCGTCGTGAAGCTTGAGGCGCAGTTGCTTGACTTGCAGGATCAACTGCGTCATGTCTTCGCGCACGTGCGGGATGGCCGAGAACTCGTGATGCACGTCAGAGACCCGGATCGATGTGACAGCCGCGCCTGGCAGCGATGACAGAAGCACACGCCGCAGAGCATGGCCGATGGTAATCCCGAAACCCTGCTCAAGCGGGCTGATGATGAAACGCCCGTATTTTTGAGTTGTGGCGTCCCCTTCGATCTTGGGTAACACCATGTTATTCGTGACCACGCCGCCTCCTCACACGTTGAACGGTTGTTACTGGTTGGATAGCTCGTCGTCCCACTGTTACCGAGAGTAGTATTCCACGATCAACTGCTCATTGAGCGGCAGGTCGATATCGCGGCGCTCCGGTGTCCGCAGGACCTTGCCCTCCATCGTCGCCGGATTGAGATCCAGCCACTCTGGCGCGGGGGGACGATCCTCCATGTAGGCGGGCAGTTCCTTGAAGTAGGTGCGCTTGCGGCTCCCCTCGCGGATGCCGATGACATCGCCGGGGCGGACCAAATAAGACGGAATCGTGGTGCGCCGGCCGTTAACGGTGATGTGGCCATGCATCACGAGCTGGCGAGCATGCGGGCGCGAATCGGCCCAACCCAGCCGGTACACAATATTGTCCAGGCGGGTCTCAAGGATCGACAGCAGGTTCGAGCCCGTCAGGCCCGGACGGCGCAGCGCCTCACGGAAATAACGACGGAACTGGCGCTCGAGGATGCCGTAAATACGGCGAGCCTTCTGCTTTTCACGGAGCTGCAGCGCGTAGTCGGAACCACGACCGCGCTTGAACTGCGCGTCACGCCCGTGCTGGCCGGGCGGGTAGGTCCGGCGCTCTACGGGGCACTTCGGAGAGAGACACTTTGCGCCCTTGAGGAAAAGTTTCTCCCCTTCGCGGCGGCACAGCT
>CBINGT010000293.1:0-5130 GCA_966250245.1 uncultured Anaerolineae bacterium | reverse complement strand
TGCGCTGCCTTGAGAACGGCCGGATCGGGATCGTTGCGATAGACCGCTTCCATCGCGTCGAGGGCATCGGTCGCTTCGAGCTTCGCCAGCTCTTGAATCGACTCGATCCGCACCTGCGGATTTTTGTCATTCAACCGCGCCAGGTGATACGCGATCATTCGCTCGATAACCGACATCGTGCCCTTACTCCGTGGTGCCTGTCGCCTTGCGCTGCCTGAGTGTAGCACATCCGCGCCGCACCGCGCTATGCGGCGTATCCCCCTGCGCATGGGCGTGCTATAATGCTCCCGGCTCCAAGCAATTCCCACTTTCAAAGAGGTGACCGGTGATTGAACAGGCTGTTATTCTCGCCGCCGGACGCGGCACGCGCCTCGGCCCGCTGACCCACGAGCGCCCCAAGTCGATGCTCCCCATTCTCGGCAAACCGATCGTCGCCCGCGTACTGGGCGATATGGCAGATGCGGGGGTACGCCGCTTCGTGATCGTGGTCGGGCCAGACGACGGCGGCATGCGCGCCTATTTCGAGCGGGCCGCTTTGCCAGGGTTGGACATCCGCTTTGCCGTGCAGGAGCGCGCCACCGGCACGGTCGACGCGCTAACCCTCGCCGCGCCGCACCTTGACGGGCCGTTTCTGCTGTCGGCAGTCGATAACATCACGTCTGCAGACCACGTACGCCGCGTGATCGCGCGCTATTCCGCCAACCCGGACGTGATCGTGACGCTCAGCCTGCTACCCGCCTCGCCAGAGCAAATTCGCCGCTCGGCGGGCGTCGTGATCGAGGGCGACTGGATTACTGCCATCGAGGAAAAACCAGAGCATCCCCCCAGCCCCTGGGCTGCGATCATGCTGTACGCCTTTTCGCACGATTATCTGCGCTATCTGCCGGGCGTGCCGGTATCGTCACGCGGAGAGCGCGAGATCGTCAGCGGCATTCAGGCCGCGCTGGCGGAAGGGCGCCGCATCAGCTATGTGACGCTCCAGCGCCGCCTGCACCTCACCCGCGAACAGGACTTGCTGGCAATCAACCTCGCGCTGCTTAGCGAGAACGGCGCCGCGCAGACTTACAGCGACCTTCCCGCATCCGTGCAACTGATCGCGCCGGTACGCATCGATTCAAATGTAACCGTTGGCGAGGGCGCACGGATCGGCCCCAACGTCTACCTCGAATCGGGCGCGGTCGTCGGCGAAGGAGCCGCGATCGCCAACAGCCTGGTGCTGGCGGGCGGCGAAGTACTGCCCGGCGAGCATTGCGAGGGGACGATCATCGACCGGCGCGTGCGCGTCCCTATCGCGCTGCCGGAAAATTAGCGTTCGGAAGGATACGCTGATGCGAAACAAGGCACGCTGGATTTTGCTGGTTCTGCTGGCCGTGCTTGCGCTGGCGCTGGTTGCCTGCGACGGCGACGGCTACGACCGGCAGGAAGACCCTGCCCCAACCCAGGCGGCTGCCGCGCCAGGTACATTCACGACCGTCGACGTGCGGCAGGCACACGACGCGCTGAGCAACGGTAACGATGCGATCATTGTTGACGTCCGCACCGCACAAGAATGGGCGCAGACCGGCGTGCCGGTGGGCGCAACGCTGATCCCGCTTGACGAGATCGCGCAGCGCGCGGGCGAGCTTCCGCAGGACAGGCCCATCTATCTGATCTGCAACAGCGGCAATCGCAGCCGGGTCGCCGCCGATGCGCTGGTCGAGCGTGGCTTCACGTCCGTCTACAACGTGGACGGCGGCATTCAGGCGTGGCTGCGGGCGGAGCTTCCCACCGAGCCGTACACGCCTTGACACCCCTTCCGCGCACACAAATAAAAACAGGCGGCTCATTCCGAGTCGCCTGTTTGTTTTCGGGGAACGCGCGGCGTCACAGTTCAAGCAACCGGTCGATCTTTGGCCGGTCGAAGCCCACCACAATCCGCCCGCCGATGTCCAGCACCGGGACGCCCTGCTGCCCGCTGCGCCGCACCATATCGCGCGCCGCCACCGGGTCGCGGCTGACGTCCACCTCGCGGAAGCGGATCCCGCGTTCGCGCATGTACTGTTTGGCGTGGCGGCAATAAGTGCAGGTCGGCGTGGTGAAGATAATGACGCGCTTTTGCTTTTTCTTCTTTGTGTCGTCGGTCGGTCGTGCCATAAGTGCCTCTCACCTGAGCGTTGTAGTCTGCGTCAAACGATAGCAAGAACGATAGCAAATCGTGTCAGGCGCGAAATGCCTCACCAGCGTTAGATGCAGACGAGGCGCAAAGGTTTCATTCCTTCGGGGTGGAAATATTGCCTTCAGGGTCGATGTACGGTTTGAGGTCCAGCACGGCGAACAGGCGCTCTTTCACGGCGCTCGGCAGCTCCGGCGAGGGCATCTGCCGGTACAACGAGATCGTCTTGGCGAGCGTGTTGACCACCACGCGGCAGTTCTCGCAGATCGCCATGTGCGCCTCAAGCTCGTCGCACAGGTCCGCGCTCAGCGTGCCGTCCACGTAATCGCCCAGGCTTTCCAGATAGCGGCGACACGTTTCCCGGTTGTGCGTGTGAGGTCTTTCAGCAGGGCTCATGTGCTTATTCCCTCGTTTCTGGGATGACCGGGCCGTGCGAGAAATACGCGCTCAGTCGCTCGCGCAGCTTCAGTCGGGCGCGCATCCGGCGGCTTTTGACGGCGGAAATCGACAGATCAAGCGCGTTAGCCGTCTCTTCGGTCGAAAGCCCCTCGATATCGCGCAAGATGAAAACGCTCCGCAGCGTCGCGGGCAGTTCCTCGATCGCACGCTCCATTTCGGCACGAGCCTCGTCGCGCAGCAGGTCCGCTTCTGGCAAACAGCAGAAGTCGAAAAACTGCCGCGGCAACAGGTCCCCATCGTCGCGCTCAATCGGCTCGTCGACCGAAACCTGTTCCGGCTCGTTCCGCCGCAGCCGCATCAGCGCCGCATTGGTCGCGATGCGATACAGCCACGTGCTCAGGCTGGAGCGTTCTTCAAAGCTGTCGATCGCCTTGAAGGCGCTCAAGAACGTCTCCTGCAGCACGTCTTCGGCATCGGTCTCGTTGCCCATCATGCGCAGCGCCAGCCGGTAAATACGGGCCGCGTTTTCCTCAACCAGTTGCGCGTACGCAGCCTGATCCCCGGCCTTAAGCCGCGCCACCAGCTCTGCTTCATCAATTCGGGACATTACGCACTCTTCACCCTGGAGCGGTCGGTCGGGCGCCCAACGCCCGGCACGTCTATCTTAACGCAGGCTCAGCGCCCGCCCAAGTGCGCGTCCCAAACATCCCTTAGATGCAGCGCCTGCCGCGCCGGTTGCGTGCAACCTTTCGCCTGCCCGGCGCATCCCTCCACACAGCAGGCAGTCACCCCGCCTGGCGGGAACTGCTACAATCAACAGTGAATATTCTCAACGGCTTGTCACCATAAGGATTGTAGGCATGGCAGAAAACCGTAAGGCACGCCTGATCTGGCGCGACGACATGCTGTTTACCGCCTTCAGCCAGAACGGGTACACCATTCCGATTGAAGCCTCTCCGCAACATGGCGGCCACGATGCAGGCATCCGCCCGATGGACCTCATGCTCGTCTCCCTGGCAGGATGCACCGCCCTCGACGTGCTCAGCATCCTACGCAAGAAACGCCAGGAGATCACCGGCTTCGAGGTCGACGTGGAAGGCGCGCGCCGCGAGGAACACCCCAAAACGTACACCGAGATCTGGGTGCGCTTCACGATCAAGGGGCCGAATGTGGACCCCGCCGCCGTCGAGCGCGCGATCGAGCTTTCCCGCGACAAGTACTGCGCCGCCGCCGCGACCTTGCGTCACACTGCGACGTTGCATTATGATTTCACCATCGTCGCCGAGCATCCTGAAGAACCAATGGCACAGGGAGCATGATGAACCGCGAGGAAGCCTGGCAACTCGTCACCGAATGGACGAAATCCGAAAGCCTGCTGCATCATATGCTGGCTGTCGAGGCTGCGATGCGCGCCTATGCGCGGCATTTCGGCGAGGACGAAGAGAAATGGGGCATCACCGGCCTGCTGCACGACTTTGACTACGAGCGGCATCCCGACATGACGGCAGCCGACGGGCACCCGTTCACCGGGCTGCGCGTGCTGCGCGAGCGTGGCGACGTGGACGACGACATCATCAACGCGATCGCCGCGCACGCATCCGAGCGCACGGGCGTGATGCCCGAATCGCTCATGGCACGCACGCTGGTCGCGGTGGACGAGCTGACCGGCTTTCTGACCGCCGTCGCGCTGGTCCGCCCGACGCGCGATATCCGCGACATCACGAAGGTCAAATCCGTCCGCAACAAGTGGAAAGACCGCAGCTTCGCTGCCGCCGTCAACCGTGAAGAGATCGAGCACGCCGCCGAACAGCTTGGCGTGGACCTGTGGGAAGAGCACGTCCCGCGCGTGCTGGAAGCGATGAAGGCCATCGCCGAAGACCTCGCGCTCGATGGCCGCCGCGCCGACCCTGCGTAACCGTCCGGCGCTCCGAACTGGGGCGCCGGATGCTTAAGCCACACTTGATAATCCCCCTGCTCCGCGTTATCATGATCGCGTCTTAGTCCCGTCTTCAGACCAGTCTTGTCCGGACTGGTTTTTTAAGGCTTGGACGCAGCCGCACCACCAACCGTTTTTCGCAGCGCGTGAGAGGACTTTATTATGGGACGTTATCGCCTCTGGCTGGCGGTCATTTTGCTGGTTGCCGCCACCGCAATCTGGCTGAGCCTGCCAGGAAACCCCGGCATCCATCTCGATCTCGACGGTGACGGAACCTATGAGATCGACCGCGACATCAAGGTCGTGCAGGGGCTGGACCTGCAAGGCGGTTCCCGCGTGCTGCTTCAGGCTGCGCCCGGCACCTCATATGACGACACCACCATGGAGCAGGCCCGCCAGAACGTCGAGCGGCGCGTGAACGGTCTGGGCGTCAGCGAGGCGGTGGTCCAGCGCCAGGAAGGCGGGCGGATCATCGTGGAATTGCCCGGCGTGCAGGAACAAGCCGTCGCCTTTGAAGCGATCAAGTCCACCGGCCTGCTGGAGTTCGTTGACTTTTCGAACGTCGCGACCGGGCAATACCTTGAGGGCGACTGCATCCTGACCACCGAGCAGGTCGCCCGCGCAGAAGCTCGCCTCGCCGAAG
>CBINGT010000292.1:0-5160 GCA_966250245.1 uncultured Anaerolineae bacterium | reverse complement strand
GCGACTCGTACCCGTACTTTACGGCCACCTCGATCACCCTCACGTCGCTGGTCTGAAGCTCCAGCGCCGCAAGCGTCAGCCGCCTGCGCCGGATGTACTCGCCCAGCGGCATCCCCGCCAGGAAGGAGAACATCCGCCGGAAGTGATATTCCGAGACGCCCGCGATCCGGGCCGCTTCCTGAATATCCACCTCGCGCGCCAGGTTCGCCTCGATGTGGCGCATGGCGCGATTGAGATCGCTCAGCGTTTCCAACGGCGTTTCCTTTCGCGGGTAGGATAGCAGAACCGGGCGGGGCGTTCCCGACATTCCCGGTGCAAGTTCGGCAGGGTGGGTGGCGTGATGGTCAGCGCGGCTCCCCGTGCAGCGGACGCAACCCCGGCAGCAGTTCGTGGATCGCGCTGATCGGGCGTGCGCAGTCCAGCAGCAGGTACGCGCCCGCGCTCTGCGGCTGGGCGTGCGCTGCCGTCGAGACGCGCAGGTGAAACGGGCTGACGATGTCGTGCCCGCCGCGCGTCGGCATGTGGCCGCTGACGGCGAAATGCTGCTCCGCTGGCGCATCGACCGACAGCGCGTCGAGAAAGGCCCGGCAGGCGTTGACGTAGGCCGGGGCGGTCAGGCCGCGCTCGTTCTGCGTAAAAAAGGCGTCCCACAGCGTCTGAAACGTGCGGTTGCGCTGGCTGATCAGAAAGCCGCGCAACAGGTGCGTATAGCGTGGGTCGCGCTCGTCGCGCACGGCCAGATAGCGGAACGCCAGCTCGCGGTAGGGGACGCCGTGCAGGACGTGATATTGCCGGTAGATGCCGTCGAGGTCGTCCACGTTCGCCAGCAAGGCGTCGGCTTCGGCGAGTAGAGCATCGTGGTCGAAATAGCGCAGAGAGGCGGCCTGCAGCGCGGCTTCCGGCGCGGGACCGGCGTGCCCCAGCGTGACGCCCGCCGAGGTGCGCACGTAGAACGGCAGCCCGCGAAAGAAGCTCAGCACCGCCTCGCGGTGATCGTTTAGCTCGTGCTCGAAGCGCGGCGTGAACTCCCGCTCGCCCTTCGCCAGGGTCAGGCCGTAGATGTGCGGGAGCTCGTGGTTGCCGAGCAGCATGATCACCGTGTCGCTGCCCAGCTCCGCCTGGAGCCGCATCACGTCGAGCACCATGCTCAGGCTCGCGTCTGCCTGGGCCGGGCCGTAATGGTGGATCAGGTCGCCCAGGAAGATCAGACGCTGCACCTCGCCGCGCTCTCGCCGCGCCGTGAAATGCTGCAAGACGCGATCAAACGCTGCGCGGTCGCCGTGCAGGTCGGTGACGACCATTGCAACGCCGTCGGATAAATTGAGAAATCGATCGGGCATATGGCGTGCTTGCTTTTCAGTGATGGGATGGTGCGGATCGGCAGGTGAGTATACCACATCGATCGCGCGATCCAAGCGTGGAAGGCGCCGGGCCTGATGTTATAATCAGCAGTTAGCGATTAGCGGTTAGTAGTTAGCCAGAGCAGAAACTAGGCTGCGCTCTCCGCTTAGTGCAGAGGGCTTTGGTCTTTGCTAATCGCTAGCTGCTAACCGCTAATAGCTTCATTTCTTTTTCACGTAAGGAGACTCCCCATGAAAGACCCGATTCGCGTGACCGTGACGGGCGGCGCCGGTCAGATCGGTTACAGCCTGCTGTTCCGCCTGGCGAGCGGCGAAACTTTCGGCGCAGACCAGCCGGTGATCCTGCAAGTGCTCGAAATCCCCGAAGCAGTCGGGGCGCTGCACGGCGTGGTGATGGAACTGGCCGACTGCGCCTTTCCGCTGCTGCAAGACGTGATCGCGACATCCGACGAGAAAGAGGCGTTCCGCGATGCGAACTGGGCGATCCTGGTCGGCGGGAAGCCACGCGGCAAGGGCCAGGAGCGCGCCGACGTGATCAAAGACAACGCGCCGATTTTCGTGACGCAGGGACGCGCGATTAACGACTACGCCGCGCCGGACGTGCGCGTGCTGGTAGTCGCCAACCCGTGCAATACCAATGCGCTGATTGCGCTCAAGAGCGCGCCGGACGTGCCCGTCGATCGTTGGATGGCGATGACGCGCCTCGACCAGAACCGCGCGCAGACGCAGCTTGCGCAGAAAGCAGGTGTGCCGGTCAGCGAGGTGACGAATCTGGCGGTGTGGGGCAACCACAGCCCGACGATGTACCCCGACTTCGAGCACGCGAAGATCGGCGGGCGGCCCGCGACCGAGGTCATTACCGACCGGGCGTGGCTCGAAGGCGAATTTCTGACGATCGTCCAGCAGCGCGGCAAGGCGATCATCGACGCGCGCGGCAAGAGCAGCGCCGCCAGCGCCGCGAACGCCGTGGTCAACCACATCCAGAGCATGCTGCGTCCCACGCCTGAGGGCGACTGGTTTAGCGGGGCGGTGTATTCGACGGGCAATCCGTACGGCGTGCCGGGCGATCTGATCTTCTCGTTCCCCCTGCGGAACACCGGCAACGGCGTGGAGATCGTCGGCGGGCTGGAGCTGAGCGACTACGCGCGCGCGAAGCTGGCCGTGACGACCGACGAGCTGCGCGAGGAGCGCGACGCGGTGGCGGAGCTTCTGGCGTAGCGCGGGGAAATATTTCGCCGGGCGATGCGAATCGCCCGCACGAGGCGGCGCGCGACTGTAGACGCGCCGCCTTTTGGTTGGGCGGATGGTAGAGGAGCAGTCAGCAGGATGAGCGAGCCAGTTGAGCGGCAGGGCAGGGCGTGGCGCGCGGGAACCATTGCGGCGGTGCTGCTGTTCGCGCTGGGGCTGACGCTGCTGGCGTCGTGGCGCTATTCGCCGCAGGTCTACTGGCAGGGGCGCGACGACGGCATCTACGCCTATGACAGCATGGTGATCGAGTCGGGCGGCGTGCTATTCCGCGACACATGGGAGAACAAGCCACCCGGCGCGCTGTACACCGTTGCGCTGGGCTTTGCGCTGTTCGGCGCGGACCGCTGGGGGATCTGGGTGACTGAGCTTGTCGTGATCGCGCTGGCGGCGCTGACGATGGCCGGGCTGATGCTGGCGCTGTTCCGACGGCTGAGCGTGGTGCTTGCCGGGACGGCGGCGTTCATCCTGCTGGCGCGGCATCCTGACTTCGCGGCGGACGCGAATTTCACCGAATCGTACGCCCTGTTGCCGCAGGTGCTGTTCCTCGCGCTCGGCTATGCGTTCATGCGGCGGCCCTCGATGCGGCTCGCGGCGCTGGGCGGTGTGGTTGCGGCTGCCGTGTTCCTGTTCAAAGTGACGGCTGTCGGCGCGGCGCTGATGATCATCCCCGCGCTGGTTATCACGCGGCATCCAGCGGCGCGCGCGGCGGACCGCTGGCGCTGGCTGGGCGCAACCATCGCGGGCGGGCTGATAACGCTCGGAGCGGTCGCGCTCTATTTCGCGGCGCACGGCGTGTTGCCCGCTGCCATCGACGGGATCGCGGTGCAGCCCGGCGCATTTCACCGCTGGGTGAGCACTGAGGAAGCCTCGATCGTGGACATGGTCATTCGTACGCTGTTGTGGACGACGGTGCCGTTCGTGCTCGGACCGTTGCTGCCGTTCTGGGGCGCGGCGGTCGTCCAGGCGCTGCGCAGGCATCCCGCGCCCGACACGCCGTCCGAAGACGCCGCCTCGGTGCGGACGCTGGCGCTGTGGGCAACGCTGACGCTGGTGGCGGACCTGCTGCTCACCAACCTGACCAATCGCGGCTACCGGCATTACTACATCACGCCCGTGCCCGCGCTGGCGATCATGGTTGCGCTGGGCGTGGCGTGGGTGCGAACGGTCCGCTGGCCGCCGGATCGCCCGCACCTGCTGGCGCGCGTCGCGTGGGCGTATCTGATCTTCTGGCTGGTGTTCCGCCCCGCGCAGGACACGATCCAGCGGTGGTCGTGGGCGGACTGGAACCTGCGCGCGCCAGTGCGCGAGGATCCGGTTTCCGTGTACATCCGCGAGCACACCGCGCCCGACGATCGCGTGCTGGTGTGGGGTGCGTCCAGCGAGTACAACTTCCAGTCGCGGCGTTTCAGCCCGTCCCAGTACCATTACGCCTACCCGTTGATCGTTCCGCGCGAGGGCGTTGACGAGCAGATCGCCGAGTTCGTCGCGGATCTGGAGCGCAACCGGCCCGCGCTGGTGGTCGATGCGGCGTGGTCTGATGGCGAGTACGTCCCCCCGCTGATGGCGGACATCCGCGAGGCGTGGCGCGCGGAGAAAGATCGGCGCGCGATGAGCGACCTGAGCGCGGTCTTCGCTTTCGTCGAGGCACACTGCGCCGAAGAAATCATCCTGCGCGACGTGTATCTCTATCGCTGCTCCTACGACTGACAGCCTGAAACCTTCTCCGGCGCGCGTGCGTATAGTATCGTGTCGTTCGCTTTTATATTGCGAAAATTCATCGCAATATTGACAATATCAAGGTGTTGACTTATAAACCTTGATATTTGTCGTAGAGGTAGTGGCTGACACGTCGGAGAAGGCAATCATGCAAGGTGATCAGGCTGGCTCGACGCAACCCCGCGACTGGCGGCTTCCCTTCTTCACGATCTGGACCGGTCAGGCGATCTCGCTGCTGGGCAGCGGCGTAGCGCGTTTTGCGCTGATCTGGTGGCTGACTGAGGAAACCGGCTCCGCAACTGTCCTGGCGACCACAACGCTGTTCGCGTTGCTACCGCAGATCGTGCTCGGGCCGCTCGCCGGGACGCTGGTCGATCGCTGGAACCGCCGCCGCGTCATGATTGTCGCGGACAGCGCGATCGCCCTGGTGTCGCTGTGGCTGGTCTGGCTGTTCTGGTCGGACAGCATCCAGATCTGGCACGTCTACGTGGTCATGCTCGCGCGGGAGCTGGGCGGCATCTTCCACTGGCCTGCGATGCAAGCCTCGACCTCGCTGATGGTGCCGAAAGAGCATTTGGCGCGGGTGTCCGGCGTCAACCAGGCGATGTACGGCGCGCTGAACATTGTGGGTCCGGCCGCGGGCGCGCTGCTGCTCGATATCGCCGCCATGCACAGCATCATGCTGATGGACGTGGTTACCGCGTCGATGGCGGTCGTGCCGCTGCTGTTCGTGATGGTCCCCCAGCCGGAGCGCACGCTTTCCGCCGATGCGAAGCCGTCGATGCTGCGCGAGCTACGCGAGGGGATGCGTTACATGTTCTCCTTGCGCGGGCTG
>CBINGT010000291.1:0-5190 GCA_966250245.1 uncultured Anaerolineae bacterium | reverse complement strand
GCTCGTAGATGCGGACCAGCCGGTCGCGCGCCTGGCGTGTCACCGGGCCGGTGCAAATCAGCACGTCGGCGTGACGCGGGCTGCCCTCGAGCTTGATCCCGAAGCGCTCCACGTCATAGCGCGGTGTGAGCGTCGCCAGGATCTCGATGTCGCAGCCGTTGCACGACCCGCTGTTGAAGTGAATGACCCAGGGCGAGTTGATCCGCGCCCACGAGCGCAGCTTGTCGAGCACCGACTGCCACGTCTGGTCAAGATTGAGTGTCATTTCCGTCTCCTCGCTGCCCCACGCTAACCCAGGATGAGCGCCAGCAGCGCCAGGATCAGCCCAACGAGATATGCCCCCGCCGTCCACGACAGGTCGCTGCCGCCGAGCACCAGCACGCCCAGGTGCAGCACCGCGAAGAACAGCGCGATCACAAAGAACTGCCGATAGCCGGGCACTGCCGGGCGCACGGGCGGCGCTTCACCGCTCGCATACGTGCTCAGCTTCGCCTCGGACGCCTCGCTCGCCGGACCGGCCAGCGCACGCCCAAAGCCGGACAGCACGCCGGTCAGCACCAGGTAAATCCCGAACGCGATCGGCGGAGCCAGCAGAATGTCTTCCATCGTCTCGTCTCTCCCGTTACTCCGGCGCGGCTAGAGGCCGAACACCGCCAGCAGCGCCCGCCCCGCCGGCTCCGACAGCCATTGGAGCAACGGCGGCCACATGCCGACCGCGACCACCGCGACCGTCAGGACGATCACCGGGGCCTGCAGCAGCACCGGGACCGGCTGACCCTTCTGGACCGCTTCCGAAGGCGCGTGTCGATACGCCGCGTTGACCAGCGGCGCGTAATAGCCGAGCGAGATCACGCTGTTCAGCCCGACGAAAATCGCCAGCGCCTCGATCCAGTGGTTTTGCGTCTCGAACCCGGCCGCGAAAATCTGCCACTTCGACATGAACCCGGCCAGCGGCGGCAGCCCGCCCAGGCCGAGCACCGCCACGCTGAGGCCGAGCGCGATCAGCGGGTAGCGCTTGGCCGCCCCGTCGAGGTCGCGCACCGTCAGCGGGCCGTGATCTCCCACCGCGACGTGCAGCGTGTACAGCAGCGCGCCCGCCGCCAGGAAGGCCAGCCCCTTCATCATGCCGTGTGTCAGCATGTGGAACATGGCGCCCTGCGCGCCGGTCGCCTCGCTCGCATACACCGCGATCCCCACGCCGACCAGCATGTAGCCGACATGCGCGAGGCTGGAGTACGCCAGCAGCCGCTTGACCTGCTTCTGCCGCAGCGCGAGCAGGTTTCCGGCGGCCATGTTCAGCGCACCGAACAGCATCAGCAGCTCGCCCCACGCGCCGGTAATCCCGCCCAGCGCGCCGAGCGCCCGCAGCAGCGCGACTAGCCCGGCCTCGATCACCACGCCGGACAGCATCGCGCTGATCCCGCTGGGCGCCTGCGAGTGCGCGTCCGGCAGCCAGGTGTGCATGGGAACCATCGCCACCTTGACGCCGAAGCCGATCATCATCAGCGCGCCTGCCGCCAGCAGCATGGTCGTGCTGCTCGCCTCAGCGCGGATCGTCGCCAGATCGAGCGAGCCGGTGTCTGCAAACACCAGGGCGATACCCATCAGCACCAGGCCAGAGCCGACCGCGCTCTGCGTCAGGTACTTGACGCCCGCTTCGAGCGAGGCAGGCTGCTCGTGGTAGAAGGCGACCAGCAGGAACGTTGCGACCGCCATCGCCTCGAACCAGATCCACAGGTTGAACAGGTCCGCCGCGCAGCCGAGGCCGATCATCACGCCGACCACCGCGACCAGCGAGGCGTAATATTTCTCCTGGCCGCTCTCGCCGCCCATGTACGGGCCGGAGTAGAGCGTCACCAGCGTGCCCAGCCCCAGCGACAGCGCCGCCAGCAGCAGAGCGAAGTCGTCGAGCCGCAGCGACACCGCGCCGAGCGTGAACGTCTGCGGGCCGTCGTTGAGATCGCCCGCCGCCTGCGCGAAGGGGATCCATGTGATCAGCAGCGCGATCAGCGCCGCCCAGCGCGCCGCGCGGCCATCGTCTCGCGCCAGCCGCCCGATCAGGTAGATCACCGGCGTCGCCAGCAACGGCAGCGCGATCATCCAGGTGAAAGCTGTCATGTCATTCATCGCGTTACGCTCCCAGCGCCAGCACGGCCAGCACAATCACCAGCCCGCCGACGATCCCGAGCACGTTCCAGTTCAACAGGCCGGTCTGCGTGACGCGCAGCGTCTCGCCCGCCGAGATCGTGATCGACACCACGCGCTGGTTGAGCCACTCAAAGCCGAAGTCCGCGTCGGCCGCTTTCGCCAGCCACGGAACGGCCTCGCCAACCCACGCCAGCCGGTCGCGGAACCACCACGCTGCCAGCCCGACCGCGATCACCGCCAGCGCCAGGTACGTCGCCGGAGCGGTGAGGATCGTCTCGTAGAGCGTCGTCCCGGCAGGAACGTGCAGCCCGTGGAACGGCAGGCTTTCCTCAAGCATCTCGCCAAACCCACCGGCCAACAGCCAGGTGGTCAGCGTGCCCACCGCCAGAACGCCGGTCGCCAGCTTCATCGCCTGGCCCGCGTCGTGGACGTGCCCCTCGCGGCGCGGCTCGCCGTAGAAGACCATCCATACCATGCGGAAGGTGTACAGCGCCGTGATGCCCGCCGCGATCAGCATGCCTACATATGCCCACACTGGCCCGTGATGCAGCCCGTCTTCGAGCACCAGTTCCTTGCTCCAGAAGCCGTTGAGGATCGGCAGCCCGGCCAGCGCCAGTGCGCCGATCACGAAGACCGTCCGCACGAACGGCATTTCTTTCTTCAGCCCGCCCATCTTGCGCATGTCTCGCGTGCCGACGCTGTGAATGACCGCGCCCGCCGCCAGGAACAGCAGCGCCTTGAAGACCGCATGGCTCAGCAGGTGGAACTGGCTGGCGAACACGCCGCCCACGCCCACCGCGTAAACCATGTAGCCAAGCTGGCTGATGGTCGAATAGGCCAGCACACGCTTGAGGTCGGTCGCGAAGACGGCCATCAGCGCCGCCAGGAAGGCCGACAGCAGGCCAACCAGCACCACCGCCGTGGTCCAGCCGCTCACATCCGCAAACGCCGGGTAGAAGCGCGCCAGCAGGTACACGCCCGCGTTGACCATCGTCGCGGCGTGGATGAGCGCGCTGATCGGCGTCGGCGCTTCCATCGCGCCGGGGAGCCACGTGTGGAACGGCACCTGTGCGGACTTCGCCGCCGCTGCAATCAGCGCCCCGTACGCCATCACCGACAGCATGCCCGATGGCAGCGTTCCGGCGTTCTTGAGGAAGATGCTGATCTGCGTGTCGCCAAAGTAGGCGTAGGTCACCAGCGCGCCCGCCAGAAGCCCCAGGCCGCCAAGCTGCGTGATAATCAGCGCACGCAGACCGCCCGCGACTGCCGCGGGGTCGTCGTTGTAGAAGGAGATCAGCGCATACGAGCACAGCGCCGTGATCTCCCAGAAGACGAACATCAGGAACAGGCTGCCGCTGAGCACCAGCCCGACCATCGCGCCGATGAAGAACAGCACCAGCGCGTAATAGCGGCCGAGGCTTTGCTCGCCACGCATGTAATCGACCGAGAAGATCACTGCGAGGCTGCCGACGACCGTCGCGACCGCCGTCAGGAACACGCCCAGCCCGTCCGGCACGAAGGTGAACGTCCCGAACACGCTGCCAACCTCGATGCTCAGCGCGGGCGCGCTGTCGTACGAGGGCAGGAGCAGCAGCGCGCACACGCCCGCCACCACCGAGAACACGACCGCCAGACGATGCTGGAGCTCCGGCCGGTCGTCGCCGGTCAGCCAGACGGCCAGCGCCCCGATCCAGGGCACAAGAATCGTCAATCCGATCAACCAGTCCGTCATGGCGTTATCCTCGAAGCTCCGACAGGTCGCGCAGATCGAGCGTGCCGCGCACCCGCTTGACCTGGATGGCGAACGCCAGCCCGATCACCGCGACGACCGTATCCGCCACGATCACGGTCAGCGCGAGGCTCTGCCCCAGCGCAAGCTGATCGCTCGCCGCCCCGGCCATGACCAGCGCCAGCACCGCGCCCTTGATCATGATCTGCAGCGCGACCACAACCTTGATCAGGTTCCGCGTGATCAGCAGCCCATAGACCCCCGTACCGGCCAGCGCAAACGCGCTGATCAGCACGATCTCCAGAGTATTCATAGCGACGCTTCCTCCAACACCGGCTCAAGCTCCGGCGCCTCAACCGGCTCGTCCGGCACCTGATCGACCGGCGGTATCTCCGTCCGCCCGACATGCGCCGCGACCGGCTGCGCGGGCGTCTGCGCGGGCAGGCGGGTTTCCGCCAGCAGGCCGAGCAGGCACAGCACGCCGGTGAAGATCAGGACGATTTGAACCAGCACATCCAGCGCGCGCTGATCCCATAGAGTCGCCTCAATCGAGAACTCACCGGCAGCCGCGTCCGTTTCCGCGACCGGAAGCGCCATGCCGACCAGCAAGACCAGCAGCACGCCGACCGCGCCGACCGCCAGCCAGCGCGGTAACACGCTCGCCTCGCCCAGGCCGTCATCGCCCGCAATACTGATCGCAAACACAAACAGCACGGTCACCAGCCCCGCGCCGACGCTCAGCTCAATCACCGCCACCTGTCGCGCGCCCAGCTCGTAGAGGATGATCGACACCAGGGCGCTGACAACGGCCAGCCACAACGCGGCGGAAAGCAAGCGACTCGCCCGGATCGCAAGCACCGCGCAAACCACGGCAGCAATCCCTAAGCCAGCAGCTAGCATTTGTGCTCTCCTTCACAAATTGTGTTCGCCCCAATACTATTGCGAACGGCTGGCGTTCCACAGTGCCGGAAGTCACACCACAAGTTGTCGATCATCCCCGGCGCCTTTTTGCGCCGGTCTGTCGAAATTCCTAAGAGGATTGCTTGCAGAAGCGCAGGCAGAACACTAAACTAAGCATGCAGTCTGAATGCAGGCGTTATGCGAGAAATGCGAGGATAAAAGCATGTTCCGACGAAAACTTGTGGTGATTGGCGTGCTGCTGGCGGTGCTGGCAGTCTCGCTCATGCCCGCTTCGGCAGCCGGGCCGATCTATCCCGACCTGCCGGATCTGGACGGGCAGGAGATTGTGATCGCGGTCGAGAATCTGTACACGCCGTTCCAGTTCGAGCATCCGCAGACCGGCGAGGTGATGG
>CBINGT010000290.1:0-5208 GCA_966250245.1 uncultured Anaerolineae bacterium | reverse complement strand
GACTTCCTGCAACCGTTTCAAATCGTGCGCAAGAATGCCGTACGATGCCAGGTTGGCGCTCACGAATGCCAGCAACGTCGGCATGTGCTCGACTTCGGCCGCCAGAGGCTGCGCGGTACCTATCTGGTTGGCGATCTGTACAGCGTTTTGCAGGTAACTTGAGGCGATGCCGTGCTCCCCACACAACAGCGCCGCACCTGCCGCCATCGCCAGCGCACGCAGCAATTCGATCCGCGCACCATGCTGCTGAAGCTGCCGCGAAATCGCATCCAGATGCATCAGCGCTTCAGATGACTCGCCCAAGGACGCGCGGGCCGCCCACAGCGCCGCTTGAGCAAAAGCGCTCTCAACCACAGCGCCATGTCGCTCTGCGATCTCAACCGCTTCCTGGCTCAGCGTAGCGGAGTCAGCGTAATCCCCTTCCCATCGCCGCAGCGTGGCAAGGCTAACTAGAATCATGCAGCGCAGCGTCGGCTCACTGACTCCTGCTAGATCGAGCGCCTGATTGTAGAACTTGGTCGCTTCATCAAACGCGCCAAGATCGCGTTCGAGATCGGCCAGGCTCCACAGCAGGTAACTTTGGGCACGCTGGTAGGGCACGCGCGCCAGTACGTTCAGCCCTTCGCGATAAGTTGCCCGCGCCTGGTGGTAATCGCTGGCGCAGTGATATGAATAGCCCAGGTTATTCAGCGCCAGCGCCAGTGCGCCCGCACTGCCCAGCGAGCGCCGCAGCGCGACAACCTCTTGCAAGCAGGCGCTAGCTGCTTCAAGTTTTCCAACCCGTTCATAAGCTACGCCTAGATCTTGCAGCACATTTGCCAGCGCATAAGCGTCGCCATCTGCCCGGTGCAGCGGAATAGCCTCTTCAAGATGGCGCATAGCAGCTTCAGCGTCACCAAATCGAAGCTCAGCAGTCCCGATCAACCGCAACGCTCGACCACGCTGAATTGAATCGTCTGGTGTATGCTGTAGCACAGCAAGGGCCTGTTCAGCCGCCTCACGGTACTGTCCACGCTGCAAATTGATTCTCGCCCGCTGTAACTGCACATCCACCAGTCCCGTACTGTCCTGGTGTCTGCCAAACCCCTGTTCCGCAACGGCAAGCTGCGCTTCGGCTTGATCATATTCGTAGCGATCGGTATGGATGAGCGCGCAAACGTACGCCAGCCGTGGCGCGGACGCATTCACCTCTCGGAGCTCGCTATGCCACCGGATAAGCGACTCCGTCTTGCCTTGCGCGAAGAATGACGTCGCCACACGGTCGCCGAGCGCGGCTGCCCGCTCGTAGAGCCCGGCATCCATATAATGTGCAAAGGCTTCTTCGAGATCGCCGGTTTCTTCAAACCAGCGCGCGGCCTTCACATGCAGATTGTAGAACCGCTCCGGCGCGGTCTTCTTGAGCTGCCTCTGCAGGAAATTGCGGACCAGAGTGTGGTAGAACAGCCCGTCCGGCGCTTTCGACAGGAACAGGTTGCGAATTTGTGTCTCGACCAGCCACTCCGCCGCGCCCGACAGCCCGAGCGCATTCACGCATAGCTCCGGCGTCAAACGGCGCAGCGTCGAGGAAGCGAGCAGAAATTCTCGCAACAGGGGCGGCTGGGCCTGGAGCATCGAGTTCGCCAGGGCGTCGAAAAGGGCTTCGGGCCCTTCCCCACCCTCGAGCATCGCGCGCTCCAGCTCTGAGGGGAGCGGTTGCAGCGCCAGCGCGATTCCGGCGGGCCAGCCTTCCAACCGGCCGACGAGCTTATGAACATCTGAAATCGACGGGGCTGACGTCTGTGTTTCGTGCGCCAGGAAGTAAACTTCGTGCGGGGTCAGCCGAAGTTGCTCTTGCCCGATCGCCTGCACCTCGCGCCGCGCGATCATCTCGGCGAGCGGCAGGTCCGGCAGCATCCGGCTGATAATCACCAGATGCACATGCCGTGGCAGCAACACGACAAACTCGCGGAGCCACGTTTCCGCCGCCAGTGCTCCGGCGATCTTCTGCACGTCGTCGAGCAGGTAGACAACATCCTCATTGACGTTGTCCCGCAGATAATCCGTGACCAACGCGGCGAGTTCGTTCGGGGGATAGCCGTGCGGAGAAGGCAGCCGCCGGATGCCTGGTGCGATTGCTTCGAGCGCAGCGATACAGCGATTGTACAGGTTCGGGAGATCGCGGTCGCGTTCTTCGACGGTCTGCCACGCAACGGGGCAGCGTGCCTGACGAACGTATTGCGAGGCTAATGTCGTCTTGCCATAGCCCGGCGGCGCACTGATCAGCGTCAGCTTGTACTCGATCGCAGCATGCAGCTTGTCGATCAAGCGCGGCCGGTTGATGATGCCGGACGAAAACGGCATCGGTACGTTATCTTGGAGCGTCATAGACGACATTTTGAGGTCCAAGCTAATCGGATTGGCACTGCCTGTCCCCGTACGCTCGCCTCGCCCGTAGCCCGCGACAAGCCTTCAGCGTGCCCAATCCATTAGAGCACAAGTTGAGCCAGACGCCAAGCCGAGTTGTCCGATCCGCGCCGCTTAAGGGAAACGCAATCGTAGCTTCGTACAGAGATCACCAGACGCAACGGCTCGCTGTCGAGGCTCCCGGCCGGCTAGCAATAAGTGCCCCGCAATGCCGGACACTCCTGCCCGTTGATCGCAGTCCGCGACGCCGTGGCGGCGGTCGTCATCTCCGTCAGTCTAGCATTGGGATGATTTGCGCGCAAAGGAAAGGCCGCCGGTCATAATCGGCGGCCCCCCTGCACCATCGTGAAGATTTCTTCGAGCGCGGGGGAAGGGGTAACGTCCGCCTGCGCTTCGTACACTTTGCGGAGCGCGTCTTCCGGGGAATACACGGTGCTGCGCAGCCGGGCCAGCACGCCGGAGATAACGGGCGCAGCGAAAGACGTCCCGGCCCAGCGCGCCCACCCGTTCTCGCTTGGCGACCCGTCTGGGAACCGGCCGATATACACGCCCATGACGCCGCCTTCCGGATCGGCGGAGAGCGTCTGCACCTCACTACGGGCGTCCCCGCCGAAGGTCGCGATCCCGATCGGCGACGGCCGGTCCGCCAGATTCGAGTAACGCGCGGGCTTCCCATCCCGGCCCAGCGCCCCAACGCCGATCACGCTGTCAAACGCGGCGGGCTGGCGCGCATAGGGACGGTGGCCGTTCTGGCCATCATTTCCCGCCGCAGCAACGATCATCACGCCATCTGCTTCAAGCAGGTCGCACGTCCACTCTAGCGGCGAGCCCATCCGCTTCACGAACCCTTCATCGGAAAACAGCCGCTTCGGGCCGAAGTGCGGCTGCCGGTGGCCCTTAAGGGGTATGCTCAGCGTCAGGCTCATGTTCACGATCAGCGGGCGCGACCGATCGCGCAGCCCGTAGACTGTGTGCAGGCCGCGCGTGATCGTCTCCAGCGTGCCGACGCCAAAGTCATTCAGCACGCGCACGAGGGTCAGCATGGCCTGGGGCGCGATCGAGTGGATGATCCCCGCGATAAACAGCCCGTGGTCAGACATGTCATAGCGGTGGCCATCAATCTGAAACCCGCCATCCTCGGAATTGAGCTTGTCGAACAGCGCCCGATCGCCCGCCAGCAAGCGCAGCCGCGCGGAAGGCAGCTCCCCGGTTGGGCCCAGCAGGCCCCGGAGGATCGGGTGATCGGCGTGCCACTTCTTGTACGCCTCTTTCATCGCCTCGGCAGTGGGCGCCGTGTCGAGGATGGCGACCTGCACGCCGTTCCCCGGTGACGTATCGCGGAGCGCAGGCGGCAGCTCGAACGAGAACGGGGCGCCTTCGACATCTGCGCTGGCAGTGCGCCACGCCGCGCCCGCATCAATCTCGACCGGCACAGGCTGCGCGCCGGGGCCGCCCGTGCCGATGTGGTACGGTGCGCCCGCGCTCAACCAGTTCGGGGTGACCGCGCGCAGCGCGACGCCGCCCGGCGCAGCGCCCTTGAATTCCTGCAGGCGGTGGTCGCTGTCGTCTACCAGCCGGAGCATCTCGTCATCCGGCAGGTCGAGATCACCGAACAGCAACGTGTGCATGCCCCGACGGGCGGGCGGCGCTTCTGGACGCAGAAACGGGACTAATCCGATCACCGCATCCCGCAACATCCGGCGCCTGAAGGAGAACTGCTGGCTCGCGTCCGCTGTTTGCTCCTGCTGTGAATAGGGTTGCTGCGGCGCAAACGTCAAAACTCGCTCCGCCGAGAACTCGACCTTCCGCAGCCGCGCATCGCGCATCAGCGGGTGCGCTTGCAGCCCTTCGATGATCCGCCCTGGGTCGAACGGCTCGGCATGCTCAACCAGAAAGGCAAGTTGTCCCGGCGCAAAAAAGGTGATCTCCTGCCCGTTTTCATCACGGTTATTCTGGTTCATGTGCTCCCCCTTGTGCCTAAGCCTGCCCCGACACACCAGATAGCGGGCGCGGATCCCCGACAAGCTGGAAGGCGCCCCAATAGCTCGGATGCGTGGCATCCCCAGCCAGCAATGCACGCTGCGCGGAGCGAGTCGCCGCGGCCTTTGACGCGCCTGCCCCAAGCGCCCGGTAGAACTCGTCCATCCATGCCTGCGCGGCTTCGTCCGACACGCGCCACAGGCTGGTCAGCAACGCGCCTGCCCCTGCATAGAGGAAGCCGCGCCCCAACCCGATCAGTTCGTCGCCCGGCGCGATGTTCGCTCGCCCTGTCTCACAAGCGCTGAGCGTCACCAGTTCATAGCTGAGATCGTGCTGCAACAGGTCATCCGTGAACATCTGCCCGTCCGCCAACTCGATATAGGAGAGATCCGGCTGGTCAATCCGGTGCTCGCCGTGCGCCGCAATGTGCAGCACATGGCGCGGCGTTCCATTCAGCCGCAGACGCGTTGCATCGCCGTCCGCGAACGCTTCACCGCCCAGCAGCCGCCGGACCCGCTCGCCTTCCTCAGCAGCGCGCGGGAGCATCCCGTTGCGCGAGTGCGTCAGCACCAACGCCCCGGCCGGTCGCCGGACAGGTGCACGGCATAGCAGCCCGGCGGCGGGAACCGTCACCACCTCAGCGCGCTCGATTAGGTAGCGCCCGTCCCGCCCTACCAGCAGGTGGAACGGCAGGTAGTGCAGCACGGCAAACGGGACAACCACGATCCGGGCAGGATCCGCGAAACGATCCAGAACTGGCGCCAGCAGCGCATCATACAGGCGGCTGAGCAGTTGCCGCGCCATCACCGTGAGGCTGCGCGCCGC
>CBINGT010000289.1:0-5218 GCA_966250245.1 uncultured Anaerolineae bacterium | reverse complement strand
GGTTGGATCTCGACTTCCTGCCCGACGCTCAGCCCGCCGCCGGTCAGCGTCCCGGTGACGACCACGCCGAAGCCGCTGATGGTGAAGACACGGTCGATCGGCAGGCGTGGCTGGCCCACGTCGGGACGAGGTGGCAGGTGCTCAAGCAGGTCTGTGAGTGAGGCGATGAGATCGCCCAGCCCTTCGCCGGTGCGCGCCGACACAGGGATGATCGGCCGCCCTTCGAGCACGGTATCCTGCACGGCGTCGAGGATGTCGAGTTGCACCAGTTCCAGCCAGTCGCGGTCGGGCACAAGGTCGATCTTGGTCAGCGCGATCAGCCCCGACGGCACGCCGAGCAGATCGAGGATCGCCAGATGCTCGCGCGTCTGCGGCATCACGCCCTCGTCGGCGGCGATCACCAGGATCGCGGCGTCGATCCCGCCGACGCCTGCCAGCATATTCTCGATGAAGTCGCGGTGCCCCGGTACGTCCACAATGCCGACCCGCTCGCCGTTGGGCAGGTCCAGCCACGCGAAGCCGAGGTCGATCGTCATCTCGCGCCGACGCTCTTCCTCAAGGCGATCGGTTTGAATCTGCGTCAGCGCATAGGTGAGAGCAGTCTTGCCGTGATCGACGTGTCCGGCTGTTCCGATCACGTGCATCGGCTATAGCTCCTTCAGCGCGGCGAGCAGCGCGGCGTCCTGTTCGGGGAGCACGGTGCGCGGGTCGAGCAGCAGACGATCATCCGCCACACGCGCGATCACGGGCGGGTCGCACTGGCGCAGGCGCGCGGCGGCGTCGTTCGGCTGGTCCACGCGCGGAGAGAACGCCCATGTCGGGAGCGTTTCGCCCGGCAGGCTCCCGCCGCCCACAGTCGACTCGGCGGGCACGAGGTCGCCGGGGATCGCGTCCGCCCAACGCTCCGCCCGCGCGCGGATCGCGTCGAGCGGCTGGCTGATCATGCGCCAGACGGGCACGCGTTTCAGCGCCTCACCGCGCCGGTAATGTTCTAGCGTCGCGTCGAGCGCGGCGAGCGCCAGCTTGCCGGGGCGGACGGCGCGCGCCAGCGGGTGATGCCTCAGCCGCTCGATCAGATCGGCGCGCCCGACGATGATCCCCGCCTGCGGCCCGCCAAGCAGCTTATCCCCGCTGAACAGCACGAGGTCCGCGCCCGCCGCCAGACTCTCCTGCACTTGCGGCTCGTGCGCCAGCCCGAACGCGGTCGTGTCGAGCAGCGCGCCGCTGCCGAGGTCGTGAATCAGCACGAGATCATGCTCATGCGCCAACACGGCGAGGTCACTCAGGGGAACGGATTCGGTGAACCCGATAACGCGGAAATTCGACGGGTGCGCGCGGACGATTGCCGCCGTTTCGGGCGTGATCACGTCGGCGTAATCGCTCAGATGCGTGCGGTTCGTCGTGCCGACCTCGACCATCCGTGCGCCGCTCTGCCGCATCACATCCGGGATGCGGAACGCGCCGCCGATCTCAACTTGCTCCCCCCGGCTGATGATCGCCTCGCGGCCCGCCGCCAGCGCGGACAGCGCCAGCAACACCCCCGCCGCGTTGTTGTTGACGACCATGCTGGCGGGCGCGCCGGTCACCTCGCGGAGCAGGCGCTCGCTGTGCAGGTGGCGGAGCCCGCGCGCCCCGCTGTCGAGGTCGTATTCGAGCGTACTGTACCCGCCCGCGACCGCCTGCATCGCCGCGATGGCCTCGTCTGAGAGCGGCGCGCGGCCGAGGTTGGTGTGGATGATCACCCCGGTCGCGTTGATGACCGGGCGCAGGGTCGGGCGTGACGCTTGCGACAGGTGGGCCTCAGCCTGAGCAAGCAGCGTGTCACGGTCGGGGAGCGGGCTCCCGGCGGCGAGCGCCTGCCGCGCCGCCTCGACCGCTTGCCGCAGCGCCTCGACGGTGCGCGCGTGGCCGTAGCGCGCGGTCAGGTGATCGCCTGCGCGCAGCAGCACGTCGATGCTGGGAAGGTCGCGGAAAGAGGACACAATAAACGGTGCTTTGGTTTATGACAGCAGGTCTAGAAACTCTTCGACTGTCAGCCCGGCTTGACTGATGATTGCTCGCAGCGTGCCGCTCTTTAGCGTTTTGTGGTTCGGCACGCTTACCAGCCGGTACGGATCCTGGCGCGTCAGAATAATATGACTCCCCTTCTGGCGGCGCACTTCATACCCGGCTCGTTGCAGCGCTTTAACGCACTCCATTCCGGAAATTTGTGGCAACCTGCTCATGCTGCCTCGATGACGACCAGCACCCGATTCAGGTTGTCGTCAGGTATCGGCTGGCCATCTTCAGCCAGCACTTCAAGGTAAAGCTCGATCGCCTCGCGGATGTTAGCGATCGTCTCTTCCCACGTCTCGCCCTGGCTGATGCAACCGGGCAAGCTGGGAACGGTCGCATAGTAGCCGCCCTCCTCAGCGGGCGTAATGATCACCTGGCGCATTGGGATTCCTCCTTGTTTCCGCTACTCGGATTCTAACCCGGCGGCAGGCGAAGACAAAACGCCGGGCGCACCCCATCAACGCCCGGCGCTTCGTTTGCACGGCGGTTTAGTGCTCGCCGTGCGCCTCGTGGTTGAACAGCGGCAAAAAGCGCAGCCCCAGCGTGAACATCGTCAGCGCATAGCCGAGCACGCCGATTGCGACGCCCCATTCCGCCAGCGAGGGCGTGTACGGCTGCACCGAGAACAACTGCGCCGCGCCGGGCGACCAGTCCATCGGCACGACCAGCCCGGAGAGCGTGACGTTCCAGCGGGTCGCGATCACGCCGCCGACGGCCAGGAACCCGCCGAGCAGCACCCACAGGTCCTGGCGTCGCAGCGCGGGCGTCAGCAGGATGATCGCCGGGATCAGCGCGCCAAGCACGATCTCCAACCACCAGAACGTGGTTCCGTAGGGCGTGGTAGATTCAAGCAGTGTGTTCGCTTCGACGCGCGCGGGCAGGTGGCTGTAGTAAAACGTCGCCAGGAAGTCCCACAGCTTCAGGTACAGGTACGCCAGCATCATTAGCCCGGCGAACATGGCGATGTGGCCGCGCAGCTTCGAGGAAATCTGCCGCTTGCCGATCACGTTCTCGTAGAAGACGGTCAGCGCCAGGGTGAAGGTGCTGCCCGCCGCGACCGCCGAGACGATGAACATCACCGGCAGCGTGGGCTTGAACCACAGCGGACGCGCCGCCAGCACGCCGTACGTCGCGCCCAGCGACGACTGGTGGAGCAGCGAGAGGCCCAGCCCCACGACCGACACGACCGGCGTGAAGCGGTGCATCACGTGCGCGATCTGCGGCCCGCGCGGGAAGCGTTTGACGACGGCTTCGCTCTCCAGCACGGCGGGCGCCAGCTCGAAGACCAGCACCGCCGAGTAGAATATCACGCACATCGTCACTTCCCACAGCACCGAGTGGACGTTCCAGTACACCATCGGGTGCCAGAAGCGATCCGGGCGGCCGATGTCCATCACCAGCGCCAGCATCGCGGACGTATAGCCGACGAAGCCGACGAACACCGCCATGCGCGCGATCGGCGCGAAGCTTTTCACACGGAAGATGTAGACGATGGTCGAGAGCGAAAACGCGCCCGCGCCGAGCGCAATGGCGGAGAGATCGACCGTAATCCACAGGCCCCATGGCACGCGGTTGGAGAGGTTCGTCACGTCCAGGCCAACCCACAGCACGGCCGCCGCCGATACCAGCCCCACCAACAGCATCACGCCGAGGAACATCAGCCAGGTGGCGAAGACCGGGTACGCCCTCACCTGGCGGCGCAGCGTCGCGATCGCGGTCGTCATAGCGTCATTCCTTCCGGAGGCACGTAGTAGACATTCGGCTCGGTGCCCAGATCTTCACGCAGGCGGAAGGTGGGCAGCTCGTCAATCAGGCGGGAGATGCGGCTGTTCGGGTCGTTGAGGTCACCAAAGACGCGCGCCTCGACCGGGCAGATGTTGACGCAGGCGGGCGTCGCAGGGCGATCTTCGCCGGGGACCAGTCCCTGCGCCAGCCCGCGATCGATGCGGTGCACGCAGAACGTACACTTTTCCGCCACGCCGCGCGGCCGGGGTTCGACCTCGGCCGCGCCCCATTCCGCCTGATAGCCGCTGTCGCCCTCGCGCGCCTTCCAGTTGAACGTACGCGCCTCGTACGGGCAGGCGACCTGACAATACCGGCAGCCGATGCACAGGCTGTAATCCATGATCACGATGCCGTCGTCGCGCACCCAGGTCGCGCGCGTCGGGCAGACCGCCGTGCACGGCGCGTCCTGACAGTGCATGCACGGGCGCGTCATGTGGAACGGCACGCCGGTCTGCGTCACTTCCGGGACGTAGACGTTCCAGCGCATGTCGTCTGGCACGTTGTTGACGGCCTGGCAGGCGTAGACGCAATACTGGCAGCCGATGCACTTACGCAGGTCGATCAGCATCGCCCAGTGATGGCGGGCTTTCCCGCGCGCGTGGGCGACTTCGCGCCGCACTTCCGGCAGTTCGAGCGCCAGCTCGCGCTGGATTAACTCGGCCAGCGGTTCGATCTCGGATAGCGCGATCGCGACCGCCGCGCTGCCCCCGATCGCCGTCAGCGCTGTGATGAACTCGCGCCGGGTGAAGAATTTCTCTTCGGCCATCGCTGCTTGCCTCTACTGCTGCGCCCGACGGCGGCGGATCTGGTTCCAGCGGATCGCCAGCAGGACGACCACGCCGCCCACCACCAGTCCGATCACCGCGCCCTGAATCATCCGCATCACGCTGGTGTTTTGGCCCTGCGCGCGGACGGTATCGACTTCCGCCTCAAGCTCGCGGATCCGCACCTGCGCCGCCAGCAGCGGGTGATCGCTTCCGGCGAGGCCCATCTCCGCGACCGTCTGATCCAGGCTGACAAGCGTGCCTTCCTCGGCGGCGAGCTCCTCGTGACATGAGACGCACGCAACTGTCAGCACTGTGGCTTCGTGCCCGGTCGGGAACTGCGCGCCGCTGTCGTAGTGCGCCAGCAGGTCTTCGGTTTTGGCGCGGTGCATGTGACAGTCGGTGCAGAGTTGATCCGGGTGCGAGAGGTGCGCGTAATCGTCGCGCGGCTCTTCGTGGCAGTTGAGGCACAGCGCGACGCTGTCGTTTTCAAATAGAAGCTGCTGCGGGTGCGGGTTGTGGCAGCTTGTGCAGGCGAGTTGCTGCTCGCCGTGCGCGCTGTGCTCCCATTCCGTGACGGTTGTCGCGTGGCACTGCTCGCACACCTTGGGGCC
>CBINGT010000288.1:0-5219 GCA_966250245.1 uncultured Anaerolineae bacterium | reverse complement strand
TCGCACACAACGTTGCTCGCCCGCACCAGGGATATCAACCGACAGCGTCCCCGCTTGGGCAACATCACCCGGTTCCAGGCAGAGCGGCGGCAGAGGCGATCTCACATGCGTGCCGCCGTCAAACGACCAGTGCAACGTCGCGCCCTGGATTGGCTGGTTTCCGTGATGAGCGACCAACAAATCGACGTGGCACACCTCACCCGCCCAGTACGCCAAGCGTTCCCAGCGCGGCACGATCACGGTATCCGCATTGATAGTCGCCAGCTCAGCGGCAAAGATACGCGGATTGCGGGCCATATCTACCAGCCCGTTACACTCCCAATGCAGATCGCTCCACTCGGTAATCACGTACCCGGACAGGGCCTGCTCCGCGCGTATCGTTTCGATCTCGTATTTCAGCGCGCGGTATTGGGCTTGCTGGGATACCTCAGCCAATGTCGTCCAATCACCAAAGACCTTGTCTAGCCCTGCTTGGCGGAATCGCATTTCAGCATCACCGGGCCAAACGACAGGGGGATGCCATTCCTGGCCCGTCGCAAACCACCAGGGGTCGCGTTGCGCGTAGGCCTGTCGCAATCGTGCGAGGTCTGGCAGTCCCCAGTTTCCAAACTCAGAGAGCACCAGCGGTTCCTGGCCGGTGCGCACGCCATCCCCATTGGGACTAAACGTGAATGGCGCGCGTCCCGCAAACTCGCGCACGTAACGCTGCCAGGTGTCCATGTGTTCTGGCATGGCGGCGTAGAAGTGGAAGTCCTCGATATCCGTATTGATGTGGAAGTTGTGAAAACACGCCGAGTTGTCCACAATTAGGCGGGTCGGATCAAGCTGACGCGCCCAATCGACAGTCTCCGCTAACCACGCGCGGTCAGCAGCGGTGTGCACCAAGTCGGTGCCCCAATCCTCATTGACGATGGTCCAAATCACAATCGAAGGATGATTCCAGTCGCGCGCCACCATACCGGCGAACGTATCGCGTGCTCGCTGGCCGGATGCGGCGGTGAGCCGCCCCCAACTGGGGATCTCGGCCCATACCAGGATGCCTTCTTCGTCGGCGGCTTGCAGATAACGCGGATCGGGCACTTTGATATGGCAGCGCAGGCAATTCAGGCCCATTGCTTTCGCCTGGCGGACCTGCGCACACAGAAAGTCGAGCGAGGGCGGCGTATAAATGCCTTCCGGATAGTAATCCTGATCCAGCGCGCCGCGCAGGTACAGCAACCGCCCATTCAGCCACAGACGGCCGTCGCGTGCTTCAATCGTGCGGATGCCGAACCGGTCCGATCGCTGGTCCAGAACACGATCGCCTTCCGCGAGCACAACATCCAGCGTGTAGAGGTGCGGCGCGTCGAGATCCCACAGCGCGGGCTGCTCGATTGTGAAGTCGAGGTGCTGAACCGGCTCGCCGGGGATCAGTGGCGCCGAGAATTCTACCTGCGTCTGCCCCCCAGGCGCGAAGCAGCGTACGTGCAGGTGGCCGCGTTCAGGGGGGTTGACCAAGCGCACCTCGACGGTCACCGCACCGCTCAGGCCATGCGGTGTGATGTGCATCTGCCCGATGTGCGCGTGCGTGCGCACTTCTAAGCGCACGGACTGCCAGATGCCACCAATCGGGCCATACCATGCCTGCTTGCCGTGCGGAATTTCGGCGAAGGGAAATTGGGGAAAGATATCCTGCTCGCGCGGCCCAGGATCGGTCACACGAATCACAAAGTCATTTTCCGCACCGAACCTGAGATACGGCGTTACATCACACTCAAATGGCAGATAGCCACCTTCATGCTGGCCGGCTGGCTGGCCGTTCACCCACATTTCGGTGAAATAATCTGCCGCGCCGATCATAAGAAACACCGAACGATCAGCCCATGTATCGGGTACCACCACGCGCCGACGATACCAGCCCACGCCCGCCACCAGCCGCAGGTCATCGAACTGCGCTTGCCAGGGGCCGGGAACCTGAATCGTGCGCCACTCGCTAATATCCTCTAGCGTGAGCTTGCCAACGGGGTCGATCTGAAACTGCCAGGGGCCATCCAACGAAATATGTTGTCGCACGAATATCTTCCTCGGAGTGCACATAGCGTGCCGCATTAAGATGCCGGACGAATAACCAGCGCCAGGTCGTTGAGCGACAGACTTAGCTCAGGGATTGTGAAACTCAAGCGGCCATTGCTGACCGTCGTATGCGTCGTCGCGAGTATATTCCCTTCATATGTTTCCCAGAACTCGATGACATACTCACCTGCCGCCAGCACATCGTCGAGCGTCAACGTAACACCGGCCAGTCCATCCGCATCGTCGCGGCGCGTATCGAGCAGCAGCCAGATCACGGCGGTGTGCCCGTCGGAGCAGCCCACCGGGATCACCGCGCGTGTGTCCGGTTTGATCTGGCGGCTGATGTTCTCACTCTTGAACTGGGCCCAATCGATAGTGGAGGCATAACGCGCTAGGCCGAGCAAGTTGTCACGCAGTTCGGGCAGAATCCAGTGCGGATTGGTATACGGCCAGCGCATCCCCGATCCTGCCCCTCCAGCGGCCAAGTGCGCCCAGCTCATATGATGGTGATACTCCTTGTCGAAAGCGACATCCACGATCCAGCGATCGATCGGGCCGCTTTCGCTATCAAAGTAGGGACGGTTGTCCTGAATCGCGTCCAGCGCCAAAGTCACGCCGCCCGCCATCACGGGGCCAGCCCCGATCGGGTCTTGCGGGCTTTTGATCTCCGAGCCCAGGTACAGATGTGTGGTAGCGAAATCAAGTGCCGGATGGTTGAAGATGACGCGACCCAGCCGCCCATCCGGCACGCTCGCTGCGGATGAAACCGTGATCATGTGCGCGCGACCCCAACGTTCGGTTTCGTAGTCGCGCACAAAGGCCGCCATTCGATCGACATAGGCTTCGATCTGCTGCGGGGTCGCGTCCCACCAGATGTCGATCTCGTTCATCAGATCCCACGCGAAGATGTTTGGTGATCCGCCCCAGCGATCGAGGATGAAGCGCCAGCGGTTCTCGTGCGCAGTGATACACGCCTCGTCGGTGAGCCACTCGCGCATGGACGCACACGGCCCGCCGAGCGCGCTGTTGTACGGATAGCGGTTCCAGTTTTTCGCCTGCCAGAACGTATCATACGGGGTGAGCAACAGGTAGAGGCCGTGTTTTTCAGCCAGCGCAATAAACTGGTCCCAGAATTCGACGACCGACGGATTGAACGTGCCGACGGGGTCTTCCAGGTATGTATATGGCTCCTGTGCATACTCAATCATGATCCGGCTCACCGTGATCCCGTGCGCCCGCAAATCCTTGATGTAGGCTTCGGTGGCGTCGGGAGATGCGCCGTTCAGCAGCGTGACCAGTCCAGGCCACGGCGTGCCGTCGTTCTGTCCGATGACAAGAAATCCTTGCCCTGCCTCATCCACAAAGTATCGTCCGCCCGGTGCAACTGAGATGTACCCCTGGTAGGTTGGCAGCACCGGGTCTGTTTGCCCGATCACCACGCCCTCCATTCCTGGCAACGCGAACAGCAGTAGCGCCAGCGTAGCGAGTCCGATCCTGATCAACGGTCTCATCACCCTTTGATTCCGGTCAGCGCGATACTTCCGACGAAATACCGCTGTAGCGAGACAAACAGCACAATAATCGGTATCAGTGCGATAACCGACCCGGCCATCAGCAGCGTCCACTGTTTTTCGTACATGGTGTTAAGCGTAGTCAGCATCAACGCGATGGGATACTTTTCCGCTGAGCGGACGTAAATTAGCGGGCCGAGATAGTCATTCCAGCGGGCAATAAACCCCAACACCGCCAGCGTCGCGATCACTGGTCGCGCCTGGGGCAGATAGATGCTCCAGTAAATCTGGAACTGATTTGCGCCGTCGATCTTCCCGGCGTCGGCCAGTTCCTCAGGCAATGTGGCAAAGAACTGGCGGCACAGAAAGATGGCAAACGATGACCCGAACATCAGGGGCACAATCAGAGGCTTCCACGAGTCGATCCAGTCAAGGTAGCGAAACAGCGTAAACGCTGGAATCATCGTCACCACGCCCGGAATCATCATCGTGCTGAGCAGCATAGCAAACACCACGTTGCGCCCAGGGAAACGAATCCGCGCGAAGGAGTATCCAGCCAGGGTGCTGACAAAGACCTCGCCCACCGTGCTGACGACGGCAATCACCATCGAGTTGGCGAAACCACGCGCCAGGTCCGTCTTCTGCCAAATCTTGACGTAGTTTTCAAGCGTAAATGGATCGGGAATCCATTCGGGCGGCATCTTGAAGATCCCCGCCGGTTCTTTGAACGAGGTGGACAGCATCCAGAAAAACGGGACGAGCATTGTGAACGCGCCCACCGAGAGAACGGCATACGAGACGATCTTGGTCAGCAGTTCGCGCTGCCGGTTACCCAGGAAAAAGAACGAGCGAGTCGCTCGAGAGCGTTTGAGGGTGATCATGGTGCCCCTCCTAACCTTCCAGATGGACCCAACGCCGGGCCATCACGAAGTTGAGCGCGGTCACCAGCATGATCAGCACACCGAGCGTCCACGCCTGTGCGGACGCGTAACCCATTTGCAGATCGCGAAATGCGTTGCTCCAGATCACCATGACCACTGTCCGTGAGGAATTGTACGGCCCGCCGTTGGTCATGATATACGGTTGAGCGAACCCCTGGAAGCCTGCGATCATGCCGGTGATCAGCAAGAAAAACGTGGTAGGCGTCAAGCTCGGCCAGGTGACGTAACGAAACTGTGCCAGCAGCCCAGCCCCGTCTATTTTGGCGGCTTCGTACAGATGGTTAGGGATGTTTTGAAGCCCGGCCAAGTAAATCAGCATCTGGTAGCCAAGGCCGCCCCAGATGCTCATCACCATCAGCGCAGGTTTGACGGTATGCCGATCTTGCAGCCAATTGATGTCTGCCGGTAAGCCCAACAGACCTAAGCCATAATTCAGAATGCCGAAATTGGGATTGAAAATCCACATCCAGATCAGCGATGTCGCTGCGATAGGCAGCACGACCGGCAGGTAGTACAGCATCCGATAGATGCTTTTCCCATGAATCTTCTGGTTCAGCGCGATCGCCAATCCCAGCGCAATCACCAGCGAAATCGGGATCGCCAGCAGCATGTAAAGCGTGTTGTATAAGCTTTCCCAGAACAGGGGATCGCGTGAGCCAATCAGGTAATGCTTACCCAAAAGGTCGAAGCTGAGCGCCGTCCGGTAGCCGCTGGG
>CBINGT010000287.1:0-5247 GCA_966250245.1 uncultured Anaerolineae bacterium | reverse complement strand
GCACCTGACGCCAGCCGTCCACCAGCGCGCGCCGCTCCGCCCCGTCGAGCGTACCGGTCAGCACGAGCAGGAGCGGAAACAGCGCGAAGATCGCCAGCTTGAGCGGCACGTTCAGCCACACGCTGCCCATATCGACCAGCAGCCCCGGCACGGCGACCAGCAGCGCCAGCCCGATCACCCGCGCCACACGCCCCCACTCGAACGGTAGCGGCGCGGTCCGCGCGGCATAATACGCCGTGAGCGCCAGCCGCACGACATAGCCGAAAACCGTCCCGTACGCCGCGCCGAGGATGCCGAGCCGGGGGATCGCGACGAGGTTGAAGGCAATGTTCGCCACGCCTGCCGCGATCGTCGTCAGCGGGACGACGCCGGTCCGTTTGTGGAGCAGCAACACGTCCATAAAGCGCGCCACCAGCCCATTGATCACGTAGCCGAGCACGACCAGCGGCACGATCGTCCAGGCAGCGTGATAGCTCGGCGCCGTCATGATCGCGACCGCCTCGCGCGCCAGCAGCGCCGCGCCCACACCCAGCGCCGCAATCAGCATCACGTAATACGTCGCAAAGCGCGGAACCGGCGCGCCGCCCCCTTGCGTGCTGACGCGGAAATACCACGGCGTCCACGCGTTGTTCATACCCGTGATCAGCACGCTCACCACCAGCCCGAACTGGTATCCGACTGCGTACAGCCCCACATCGTCCAGCGAAACGAAGTTCCCCAGGATGATGCGGTCTGAAAAGTTGAGCGCCCAGGCGGAGATCAGGTGCGGCACGAGCGGCAGGCTGAACGCCAGCGCCGCCCGAAGCTGCGCCCGATCAAACACCGGGCGCGCGTTGCGTCTGAGGATTGCCAGCGTTGGCACGAGGACGATCAGCGCCGCGATCCAGCGGCCCCACAGCGCCCCGGCCGCACCCTGCCCTAGCCCGACCACAAACAGCACCGTCCCGCCGGTCACCATCGCAAAGCTGAACAGGCTGAACGCCGCATAGCGTACCGCCTGGCCGCGCACGTAGTACAGCGGCAGGACGAGCGACAGCCCCAGGTTGTTGAGCGGCACGGTCAGCAACACCAGCACGATATACGGGGAGAACGGCACCTCGTCCTGGCCGAGCAACGGCCACAGCGCGGGGCCGACCGCCAGCAGCAGGACAGTCATCACCGCGCCGAAGCCCGCCAGAAAGATCGCCAGCGTTCCGGCGAAGGCGCGCACCTGCCGCTCGTCTCGCTGGTCGAAGTACAGGCGCCCGACCGCGCTCCGCAGCCCAAGCCCATACGCCACTTCAAGCACGGCTGCCGCCGCCAGCGCGATCGACAGCGCGCCGTAGTCGGCGGTGGACAGATACGCCGTATACAGCGGCAGCAGAAGGAAATTGATCGCCTGCTTGAGGATGTCGCTCAGCGCGTATGTGCCGGAGCGCCCCAGCAACCCTGCCAGCTCGCGCCGGACGCCTGCTGGCTGTGGAACGCTCTCGTCCGCCGTGGATGACTCCGCCAATCGCTCCCGATCCAGTCCAAACCCGGCTCTCGGCGCAGATTGTGCCGCGCAAGGCGGGTCCGCGCAAACGCGCTACAGTATTCGAGCTAGCGCAATCCCGAAGAACAGGCTCACCATACCAACCGCCATTTGCAGGAACATATACCCAGTCGCGAGCAGCCAGCGCGCCTCCTGCAAAAACCCATGAACTTCGAAGATGAAGGTAGAAAAAGTGGTGAACGCGCCCATGAACCCGCCAAGTAGAATCACCTGTATTTCTGGCTTGATCACCAATCGCTCGTTCGCCAATGACCACACCATCCCGAACAAGAAGCACCCGAGCACGTTGACAGCCAGCGTCCCCCAGGGATAGCCGTCACCGGCGGCGCGTTGGACACCCGTGCTGAGCACATAGCGTGTTAGCGTCCCAATCGCACCCGCCACCGCCACTAGAGCCAACCGCTGAAGTATCACGCCACTCATCCCTCGCATTCATTTCAATTAAAAGACCCGCCGTATAGCGGGTCCCTTGTCCATTTCCAAGTGACTCCCCGCGTTGCGCGCTAGAGGAGTCATCAGCACATTGGGGGCGGTTATGGCGAACTCCATCGCCTCTCAGATGTCGAGCGAAAAGGATACATAGCCTCACACCATCTGTCAAGCAGACTGCACGCTCGATTACGCTTCCTCGGCTTCGGCCTCGACGGCGGGGAGCGCGCTCGCTTCGAGGCGTGGCTGCAACTTCACCACCCGGCTGACAACTTCCTTCACGCGCAGCGAGATGATGTAATCGCCCTTCGCGTTGCGGCGCGTCTCCGGCGCCAGCCCCACGCGCATGTACTTCGGCTTGCCCTTGTTGGTCACCACGACGATGTTATCATCCGGCCGCCCGACCGTCGCCGCCGCAAGACCTTTCGCGTCGCTTGGCAGCTTCATCGTGATCACGCCCTGACCGGCGCGGCCCTGAGTCGGATACTCGCTGAGCGGCGTGCTCTTGGCGACGCCGGTGTCCGTGCAGACCCAGACGTTCGCCCGGTCTTCGACCACCGCCGCGCCAACCACCGCATCGCCCTTCCCTTGCAGCTTGACCGCGCGCATCCCGCCCGCGCCCATGCCGGTCGGGCGCACGTCGTTGACGCTGAAGCGGATCGCCATCCCCTTGAGCGTCACCACCACGATCTCGTCGTCGTCTTCGACATATCCGAGCCAGATCAGCCGGTCTCCCTTCTCCACGTCCATAAACTTGAAAGCGTTGGCAGTCAGGCCGGGCAGGTCTTCGAGGCGCAGCCGCTTGACCTCACCCTGCTCCGTCACGGAGATGAGATAGCCCGTCTCAAGCTCCGGCGGGATGGAAATCGCGGCCGCGATCGGCGTCTCCTGCTCAAACGGGGTAAGCGTGCTGAAGTGTAAGCCCTGCTCCGGATCCTCAGTCTGCTGGAGCAGCTTGACGGGCACCGTCGCGCCGAGGCCGTCCGGCGTGAACAGGTACAGCGTGTGCGTCGTGTTGCTGCCGAGCATCGCCAGAGGCGGATCTTTCGCCTCGGTCGTGATCTTCGGTGCTGCGTCCTCGTACGTCCGGCTGAGCAGGCCGCTCTCGGTCAGCGTCACCCACGTGTCCTCGCGCGGCCCCAGGAAATCGCCCGCCTGAATGTCCCCGGCCGGACCCTCAATAATCACGGTGCGGCGCGGATCGGCGTACTTGGCGCGGATCTCGCGTAGCTCGCGCGCCACCTCGACGCGCATCATCTGCGGGCTTTGCAGCAGCGCGGTGAGCATCTTGATCAGCTCGATCTTCTCTTTGTACTCGTCTTCGAGCTTGCGACGCTCAAGCGCAGCCAGCCGCCGGAGTTGCATTTGCAGGATCGCCTGCGTCTGCGCGTCGGACAGCTTGAAGCGCTTCACCAGATTGGCGTGCGCCGTGTCAACCGTCCGCGAGCGGCGGATGATGTCGATCACTTCGTCGAGGTTCTGCAGCGCGATCAGCAACCCTTCGAGGATGTGCGCCCGCTCGCGCGCCCGCGCCAGATCGAACTCGCTGCGGCGGCGGATGACTTCGAGCCGGTGTTCAAGATACACACGCAGCATCTGCTTGAGGCCAAGCATGCGCGGCTCGCCGTCGACCAGCGCCAGATTGATGATGCTGAACGTGCTTTCCAGCGGCGTCTGCCGGAACAAGTCGCCCAGCACGTCGATCGCCTTGGCCGTGCGGTTGACCTCGATCACGATGCGCAGGCCGTTGCGGTCGCTCTCGTCGCGCAGGTCCGAAATGCCCTCGATCCTGCCCTCGCGCACCAGCACGGCGACCCGCTCGATCAAGCTAGTCTTGTTGGTCTGGAACGGGATCTCGCTGATGATGATACGGCTGCGCCCGCGCCCCAGGTCTTCGATGTGCGCCTTGGCGCGCACGCGGACCTTCCCACGCCCGGTGGCGTACGCGGCGCGAAGCTGGTCCTCACCGCCGCCGTTCTCGCGAGTGTACAGCACGCCGCCGGTCGGAAAGTCTGGCCCCTTGATGAACTGCATCAGGTCCGAGACGCCGATCTCGTCGAGCGTATCCCAGTGCTCCAGCATGTACACCAGCGCGTCGCAGACTTCGCCCAGGTTGTGCGGCGGGACGCTGGTCGACATACCGACCGCAATCCCTGACGCGCCGTTGACGATCAGGTTGGGGAACGAGGCGGGTAGCACGCTCGGTTCTTTGAGCGAGCCGTCGAAGTTGTCGTCAAAGTCGATCGTGTCCTTCTCGATATCGTTGAGCAGCTCGACCCCGATTTCGGTCATGCGCGCTTCGGTGTAGCGCATGGCGGCGGCCCCGTCGCCGTCGATGCTGCCGAAGTTGCCCTGCCCGTCGACCAGGGGGCAGCGCATCGAGAAGTCCTGCGCCATGCGGACCATCGCCTCGTACACGGCCATGTCGCCGTGCGGGTGATACTTCCCCAGCACCTCGCCAACAATACGAGCGCTTTTCTTGTACGGCGTCCCCGGCCGCAAGCCCATGTCGTACATCGCGTAGAGAATCCGGCGATGGACAGGCTTCAGGCCGTCGCGCGCATCGGGCAGCGCGCGCGAGACGATCACGCTCATCGCGTAATCGAGATACGCGTCCTGAAGCTCCTGGTTAATGTCGCGCTCGCGAATAACGCCGGCTGAAATCGCCATAGTCTGCCTCGATCTTCTAGAAATTATCTGCCGGTGGAAAGGCCCACCGGCGCCCTCATCGTGCGGTGCTCAGGCGGTTGAGCGTGGCTAGTGTAGAAAATCCCCCCGCGTCTGTCAATGGAGCAGCCCGGCGCAGGGGAGAATCAGAACGCATGTTCCAGACAGCATTATATCGTATTCCCGCCTGGCGCGCTACATTTTGAGCGAAATTCCCGCCTTGAATTATCGAGCGGTTTTCGCCTGCGAACCAGCACGCGCGATATACTTCCCCGTAGGATTCCCACTCACCGAGGGAGCGATCTCCATGTCCCTGACGCCAGAATTCGACTTTTCACCGCTACACGGCCTCGCGCTGCTGCTTCCGCTGTTTCTTGCCCGCTTCGGCATCCCGCTGCTGGTCAATCGCAGCGCGCTTCGTCGCCTCGGGTTCACGCCCGCGCCAGAAGGGCACGAGCGCTGGGCGCTGCCGCTGTACATCATCTGCGAAGGTATCCTGCTGTTCTACCCGTTCTTCCTGACGATCAAGCAAGGCGTCTGGCTGGCGCTGGGGATCCCGTTCATGGCGCTCGGGCTGATCCCGGTGGCGCTGGCCGCACGGGAGTTCTCGCGCACCG
>CBINGT010000286.1:0-5270 GCA_966250245.1 uncultured Anaerolineae bacterium | reverse complement strand
GTATGGCGGCGGAACACGGCACGCGGCTGGTGTCCATCGGCATGGCGCACCGTGGACGGCTGAACGTCCTCGCGCACATACTCCATAAGCCCTACTCGCAGATTTTGGCGGAGTTTAAAGACCCGGTGCAGGGGCGACACTTCCGCGAAGACCTCGGCTGGACGGGTGACGTCAAATATCACGCGGGTGGCGCACGCGGCACCGAGGGGACGAATACCTGCGACCTGGCAGTGACGCTTCCGGCCAACCCGAGCCACCTCGAAGCGGTCAACCCGGTCGTGCTGGGGATGGCGCGCGCCGCCGGGACCGACGCCGACCAGCCGGGCGAGCCGCACTTCGACTGCAACCGCACGCTCCCGCTGCTGATTCACGGCGACGCATCGTTCCCCGGTCAGGGTATCGTCGCGGAAACGCTCAACCTTTCGCGCCTGCCCGGCTATTGGACCGGCGGCACGATCCACATCATCGCCAACAACCAGCTCGGCTACACCACCACGCCGGAAGACGGGCGCAGCACGCATTACGCCAGCTCGCTCGCCAAGGGCTTCAAGATGCCGATCGTCCACGTCAACGCCGACGATCCCGAGGCGTGCATCGAGGTGATCCGGCTGGCGGTCGCCTACCGGCAGCGCTTCCAGAAAGACTTCGTGATCGACCTGATCGGCTACCGGCGTTACGGGCATAACGAGGGCGACGAGCCGGGCTTCACCCAGCCGCTGATGTACGAGAAGATCCGCCGCCACCCGACCGTGCGCGATCTGTGGGCGCAAACGCTTGCCGAGCGCGGCGTAGTAACAGCCGAGGACGCCGCTGAGCGGATGGATCGGGCGATGGCGCGCTTGCAGGAAGCCTACGACTCGCTCGACCCGGAGCGCGACCTGCACGAGCCATATCCGAAGCTGGCGCCGCCCGGCACCGCTCGCCGGGTCGATACGACCGTCCCGCTCGAAGAACTGCGCGCGCTCAACGAGGCGCTGCTGACGCTGCCGGACGGCTTCACGATGCACCCGAAGCTGGCGCGGATGATGGAGCGCCGCCGTGAGACGCTTGGCGTCGACGACGAGCCGGTTATCAACTGGGCGACCGCCGAATCGCTGGCGATGGCGTCGATCCTGGCGGACGGCATTCCGATCCGCTTCACGGGCGAAGATGTGGAGCGCGGCACGTTCAACCAGCGGCACGCCGTCTTCCACGACGTCAAGACGGGCCAGACGTTCACGCCGCTTGTCGCGCTGCCGCAGGCGAAAGCCTCCTTTGAAATTCACAACAGCCCGCTCAGTGAAAACGCTGTACTCGGCTACGAATACGGGTACGACATCCAGTCACCGGATCGGCTGGTATTGTGGGAAGCGCAGTACGGCGATTTCATCAACGGCGCGCAGGTCATCGTGGATGAGTTCATTGCGTCCGGACGCGCCAAGTGGGGCCAGACGCCAGCGCTTGTCTTGCTGCTCCCGCACGGTTATGAGGGCGCCGGGCCGGATCATTCCAGCGCGCGGCTCGAACGCTTCCTGACGCTGACCGCCGAGAACAATATGCGCGTGGCAAATCCGACCACGCCCGCGCAGTTTTTCCATCTGCTGCGCCGCCAGGCCAAGCTGCTGGAAAGCGATCCGCTGCCGCTGATCGTCATGACGCCCAAGAGCCTGTTGCGCCACCCGATGGTCATGTCGAGCATGCGTGAGCTGGCCGAGGGCCGCTGGCAGCCGATCCTCTCCGATCCGCGCGCGGAAGAAGCGCCAGACACGATCCAGCGGCTGTTCCTGTGCAGCGGCAAGGTCTACTTCGACCTGATCGCCAGCGAGCTCCACGAGCAGCATCCTGAGGTAGCGATCGTGCGCGTCGAGCAGATCGCGCCCTTCCCCGCCGACGACCTGGCGCCCGTGCTGGACAGCCTGCCCGCGCTGGAAGAGGTCGTCTGGGTGCAGGAAGAACCGGAGAACATGGGCGCGTGGACGTTCGTCGCGCCACGCCTACGTAACCTGATCAACGGGCGCTGGCCGCTGCGCTACGTCGGACGCGCGCCAAGCTCCAGCCCGGCGGAAGGCTCAGCGGCATGGCATGCAGCCAATCAGGCGTTGCTGCTCCAGCAAGCGTTCGACACCGGACCTGACGAGATTGCAGACGACTTTATTATCAGCTAGCCACATTCCAGCGAGGGACGAGACACGATGCCCATCGAGATCAAGGTGCCAGACCTGGGAGAGTCGATCGTTGAGGCGACCATTGCCGAGTGGCTGAAAGCCGTGGGGGACCCGGTCAAAGCCGGGGAGCCGGTGCTGACGCTCGAGACGGACAAGGTCGATCTCGATGTCGGCGCCACGCAGGACGGCGTGCTGGCCGAGATCCGCGTCGAGCAGGGCGCAGATGTGAAGGTGGGCGATGTGGTGGGGATCATTGATGAGTCGGCTGCGCCCGCCGGGCAGAAACCGGCTCCCGCCGCCGAAGAGTCCGCGCCTACCCCGCCCGCCGAGGAAGCGGCACCCGCCGAAGCAGACACCGAACCTGAGGCGGAAGGGCCGGGCCGTGTGTCGCCCGTCGCGCGAAAGCTGGCCGAGGAGAAAGGCGTCGATTTGTCGCAGGTGAAGGGCAGCGGCGTGCATGGCCGGGTCGTCAAGGAAGATATCGAGCGCTACCTCGCCGCCCCCGCGCCTTCCGAGCAGGCGCGCTTGTCTGAAGCGCCCACGCAGCTCAAGCCGCCCGCCGAAAAACCCGCCGAGGCGCCCAAACCCACGCCCGGTTGGAGCCCCACCCCGCCACCACTCCAAACGAGGGACGGGAAGCGCGAGGAACGGATCCGTATGTCGCGCCGCCGCCGCACAATCGCGGAGCGGCTGGTCGAGGCGCAGCGCACCGCCGCCATGCTGACGACCTTCAACGAGATCGACATGACCGCGATCATGGCGCTGAGGGCGCGGCGCAAGGAAGACTTCAAGGCGCGCTACGGCGTCAGCCTGGGCCTGACCTCGTTCTTCGTCAAGGCGGTGATCGGCGCGCTCAAGCAGTTCCCCCGGCTGAACGCCGAGATCGACGGCGACGAGATGGTGCTCAAGCACTATTACGACATCGGGATCGCGATCGGCGCCGAAGAGGGACTGATCGTTCCAGTGCTGCGTGACGCCGACCGCATGTCGTTTGCGGAGATCGAGCGCAAGGTCCGTGAGTTCGTCGAACAGTCGCAGTCCGGCACGCTTTCGCTGGAAGACCTGCGCGGCGGCACGTTCACCATCACCAACGGTGGCGTGTTCGGCTCGCTGCTCAGCACGCCGATCCTCAACCCACCGCAGGTCGGCATCCTCGGCCTGCACAAAATCGAGGATCGCCCCGTCGCGGTCAACGGGCAGGTTGAGATCCGCCCGATGATGTACGTCGCGCTTAGCTACGACCACCGCATTGTGGACGGGCGCGAAGCGGTGCAGTTCCTGGTGCGCGTTAAGGAGCTGGCCGAAGACCCCGAAACGCTGCTGATCGAGGGCTGAGCGAGCCGCGATGTCCGAATGGAAGAAAGCGCTCGCCCAGGTCGCGAATAGCGTCGAAGACCGGTACGACCTGCTCAAACTCCGCCTGCGCAAGCGGCTGGGGATCGGGCCGGTCCATCTGCTGACGTACCTCGGCTATGGCACGCGGACCGAGCTCCGGCTGCGCGGCCGGGCGGTTGCGGATCACGACGTTACCCCGCCAGCCGACGACGACAGCATCTGGAAAAACCTGCTCAACACCTACCGCCGCTTCACCACCCGAGAGATCCCGTTCGCACGAGTCCGCGCGCGCTTCGGCGACCTTGAGCAGACCGTCGAAGCGAACGAGGAAGGATTTTTCGACATACTTCTGACGCTCCCCGAGCCACTGCCAGCGGGGTCGCTGTGGCACGAGGTCGAGTTGGAGCTGGTCGATTACGCCGATCAAGAGGGAGCGCGGGCGAAGGGGAGCGTCATCGTGCCGCCGCCGGGCGCGCAGTTCGGCGTGATCAGCGACCTGGACGACACGGTTTTGCAGACGGACGTGCTCAACATCCTCAAGATGGCGCGCAACACCTTTCTGCAAAACTCCCGCACCCGCCTGCCCTTTGCGGGCGTCGCGGAGTTCTACCGGGCGCTCCAGCGCGGGACGAGCAACACCTTCAACCCGATCTTCTACATCTCGAACAGTCCGTGGAACCTGTACGATCTGCTGGTGGACTTCTTCGAGGTGCGTGAGATCCCGCTGGGGCCGATGTTCCTGACCGACCTCGGCCTGACCGACGAGCACTTCTTCCGGCGCGAGCCGATTGAGCACAAGCTGGGAAACATCACCACGCTGCTCGATACATACCCGGATCTCTCGTTCATCCTGATCGGCGACAGCGGCGAAACCGACCCTGTGATCTACCATCAGGCGGCGGTGGAGCATCCGGGCCGTATCCGCGCGATCTACATCCGCGACGTGACCGATAAATCCGACGACGAGACGCTGCTAGCGGTCGCCGAGGAAGTGCGGAAGGCCGGGTCCGAAATGCTGCTGATCCCCGACACCGCCAGCGCCGCCCGCCACGCAGCCGAACGCGGCTTCATTCTGCCAACGGCGCTTCCTGCGATCGCCGAGGAAGCCGTCGAAGATAAGCGCGCGCCCGATGGGCTTGAAGCGCTGATCGACACTCTGGGCGACGAGCCGCCGCCCACCTAGACTCCACCCGCGCGCCGCTTTCCCGCCGTTCCCCAAAACAGCCCACCTCGCCTATCAAGAGATCATCCACCTGGTTCATGCTGCCGGGAGCGTCTGCTTCTATCCTTAACATGGAACAATCTGACGAGAAGAGTCACAGAAGGGAACTGCCATGAGCTTTCTGTCCCGCATCAACGAGGGAATGGATGTTTTCGACCGCACCGGCGACAAGATCGGCGAGGTCGATTATGTGTACTTTGGCGAGACGGACGTCGCCACCCCGGAAGTCGAAGCCCAGAGCGTGTCGAACCGCGACCCGCGTGAAGATACGCTGGTCGACCTCGTCGCGGACGCGTTTCGCGCCGACGACATGCCCGACGAGCTTCGCCAGCGCCTGCAAATGCACGGGTTTCTGAAGCTGAGCACCGGCATGCTGCGCTCGGACCGGTATGTGCTGCCAGAGCAAATCGCCAGCATCACCAGCAACGCCGTGCATCTGAACGTCGCGCTCGACGAACTACTCAGCTAGTCGATTACGCTGAGAAAGCGGCACGAATGGCAGCCGGTCGGGGAGCGAGTTCCCGGCCGGTTTTTTGTCCGCTTCAGCCGGGTAAACCGGCGGGTCACGT
>CBINGT010000285.1:0-5271 GCA_966250245.1 uncultured Anaerolineae bacterium | reverse complement strand
TGACGCATGGCTCGTCCCGCGCACCTGTAGGGGCGGAGCTTGCTCCGCCCGTTTTGATTCTTTCCCGCCGATTTTCCCCCCATCCTTCCGACCTTCGGTCGGCGTTCCTGCCCCACCCCACAAGGAGGGAAGAAAAAAACACGCCCGCTGCCCTTCTCCCCTTCCCTCCGCTTGCGTGGGGTTGGGGGCAGGGGGCGGGGGATGGGGGGCTTGCTTTTGCTTTTCGCTAACTGCTAACTGCTAACCGCTAATCGCTCACAGCTAACCGCTGCCTCACTTGACATTTCGGCGCGCCTAAAATAAAATCTCTAACATGGAAAATTAATCGTCAAACATCGGAAAATACAATGTCGCACACGAACGAACTTTCCACCTCTCCCGCGCCCGCTACGCTCGCCGATCTTCCGGTGGGGCAGGCGGGCGTCGTGGTTGCGCTCGATCTGCACGGCGCAGAGCGGCGGCGCCTGCTCGACCTCGGCCTGGTGCCGGGGACGGTCGTCGTCGCGGAGATGCGCTCCCCGCTGGGCGACCCGGTCGCCTATCGCGTGCGGGGTGCGTCGGTCGCCTTGCGCCAGGATCAAGCGCGCAAGATTCAAATTACTTATCCCGAAAACATCACACCTGACATCGAGGCAACCTGATGCAAGAGACACCTGTACTCCCCAAACCGGATGCGCTCGCGGCCGGTTGCGCGACGTGCCCCATGAACCGCCACCTGGCGCGGCTGGGCGTCAACGTGGACAACTGGGATTACGTCGTCGCGCTCGCGGGCAATCCGAACACTGGCAAAAGCACTGTCTTCAATGCCCTGACCGGCCTGCGCCAGCACACCGGCAACTGGCCGGGGAAGACCGTCGCGCGTGCTGAGGGCGGCTTCCAGTTCGGCGACAAGCGTTTCAAGCTGGTGGACCTGCCCGGCACGTATTCGCTGCTGGCGTCCAGCGTGGACGAGGAGATCGCGCGCGATTTCATCCTGTTCGGTGCGCCGGACGTGACGGTGATCGTCGCCGACGCGACCCGATTGGAGCGCAACCTCAACCTGGTGCTGCAAATCCTCGAAATCACCGACCGCGCCGTGATCTGCCTGAACCTGATGGACGAGGCGCGGCGTCACGGTCTGACGGTCGACGACCGGCGGCTGGCGCGCGACCTGGGCGTGCCGGTCGTGCCCGCGTCTGCCCGGCGCGGCGAGGGCATCCACGAGCTGCTGCAAGCGGTGCACGACGTGGCGACCGGCGCCATCCAGCCGCGCCCGTATCGTCTGAAGACGACGCATAACCCGGCGCTCGACGCGGCGCTGGAACAGCTCACCCGGCAGGTGGAAGCGGCGTTCCCCGGCCTGCCGAACGCGCGCTGGGTCGCGCTGCGCCTGCTGGACGGCGACGCCGCGATTGAGCAGGCCGTCCGCGATGGCAGCCTGGGCGATCTCTCGCGTGGGGAGCGCCCGCCCGCGCCCGACGAGCGGCTGATGGTGGCTGAGGTGAGCGCATGAGCGTCCAATCTGCTACCCCTCTGGACGTGCTCAACGCGGCCCGCGAGCTTCGCGCCGGGCTGGGCGAGGACCTGCACGATCATCTCAGCGAGGCGCTTTACACCGACGCCGCGCGCCTGGCGGACCGCGCCGTCATACGCCCGGACGAGCGCCCGCGCTTCGACCTGGACCGCACGCTCGACCGCCTGCTGACCAGCCGCATGCTCGGCTTCCCGATTATGGCGGCGCTGTTCACGCTGGTCTTCTGGATCACGATTGCGGGCGCGAACGTGCCTTCGTCCATGCTGGCGACCCTGTTGGTCGATACGATCCACCCCGCGCTGAAATCGGGCGCGGCGTCGCTCGGCTTCCCCTGGTGGCTGAGCGGCGTGCTGATCGACGGAGCGTACCTGGCGATGGCGTGGGTCGTATCGGTTATGCTGCCGCCAATGGCGATCTTCTTCCCGCTGTTCACGCTGCTGGAAGACTTCGGCTATCTGCCGCGCGTGGCGTTCAACCTGGATCGCCTGTTCAGCCGCGCAGGAGCGCACGGCAAGCAGTCGCTCTCGATGATGATGGGGTTCGGATGCAACGCCGCCGGTGTGGTGGCAACGCGCGTCATCGACAGCCCACGCGAGCGCCTGATTGCCATCATCACGAACAACTTCGCGATTTGCAACGGGCGCTGGCCGACGCTGATCATGGTGTCCACGCTGTTCATCGGGACGGCCGTTCCGGCGGCGCTGGCGGGGGTCATCTCCGCGCTGGCGGTGGTCGGGATCGCGGTGCTGGGCGTGATCATCACGTTCATCGTGTCGTGGGCGCTGTCGCGCACGGTGCTGAAGGGCGAGGCGTCGGTCTTCAGCCTGGAGCTGCCGCCCTATCGCCCGCCGCGTGTCCTGCAAACGCTGTACACCTCGGTTATCGACCGCACGCTGATTGTGCTGTGGCGCGCGGTGACGATGTCCGTCCCGGCGGGGATCGTGATCTGGACGATCTCGAACATCACCATCGGAGACGCCAGCCTCGCCGAGCATCTGGTGAGCGCGTTCAACCCGTTCGGGCTGCTGCTGGGGCTGAACGGCGTGATCCTGCTGGCGTATCTGGTCGCCATCCCCGCCAACGAGATCATCATCCCGACGATCCTGATGCTGACGGTGCTCACCACCGGGCTGAGCGGGGTGGGGTCGGGCGCGGGGGTGATGTTCGAGCTGGACTCGGACAACGCGATCCGCGAGATCCTGCACGCGGGCGGGTGGACCACGCTGACCGCCGTCAACCTGATGCTGTTCAGCCTGATCCACAACCCGTGCAGCACGACCATTCTGACGATCTATAACGAGACCAAGAGCGTCAAGTGGACCGCCGTCGCGGCGCTGCTGCCGCTGGCGCTCGGCTTCCTCGTCACGTTGACGACCGCGACGATCGCGCGGGCGGTGGGGCTGGTGTAACGGCGCTGCCCCTCACCCCCGACCCCTCTCCCCAAGCGGAGCGCCGAGGGAGAGGGGTGAAATGCCACGTCATAACGCGAACGGGCCGCTACACGGCTCGTTTTTGGTACGCTTGCCGGAAAACCTCACCCCTTAACCCCCTGCCCCTTTTCCCCTCTCCGTTTACGGAGAGGGGAAAAGGGGTGAGGTTCCGCGTGAGAGAATAGGGAGTGGGGAGTAGGGAGTAGGGTAGAAAGCCCCCCATCCTTCCGACCTTCGGTCGGCATTCCTGCCCCCACCCCACAAGGAGGGAAGGAAGAAAACATGCCCGCGACCGGCTCCCCTTCCCTCCGCTTGCGTAGGGTTGGGGGCAGGGGTCGGGGGATGGGGGGCATAGCGCGCGGACACAATGTCCGGCGTTTATACAACTCACCGCATCCCTCGGCGCATTTTTGTGTTACTGTGTATATGAAGCGCGAATATTTCGCGCCAAAGCCCAGAGAAGGAGAGCAGGATATGTCCGAACGGCAACTTGCATACGCCTTAATCCTTGTTGGTATTGTGGCGGCGCTGGTGTCGGTGCTGGCAGACACACTCGGCATCGGCGGAAGTGACGAATTCGGCTATCTGCAGATCATCGGGCTGGTTGCCGGAGTCGTGGTGGCGCTGATCGGCCTCTACCTGGCCTATTTCCGCCGCCGCCCCACGATGTAGCCGCGCACCCATGACTCCTCGCCACAACCCACGGGCCGGTCATCGCACCGGCCCGTTGCTTTTCCCGCTGGTTTGTCGCAACGATGGAGTAGCGAATATTACCTCTGCCTAGCTTCGAATCAGTAAGTAATTCTACAAGGTATCTTTTAAAATTTCTGATAATCAATATAATAAGAGTCTATCCGCCGGTGCTTCGCCCGTTACCCTGATCGGAGGCCACCATGATCCTCGTCGTTGGCGCCACCGGAGTACCCGGCATGGAGATCTCTCGCAGGCTGCGGGAGCAGGGAAAGCCCGTTCGCGGGCTGGTCCGCAACACGTCCGCCCCGGAGAAGGTTCGCGCCCTGGAAGCGATGCCCCGCTCGAAGTGGTGCAGCTTTTCGAGCAGGCAGCGGGCGCCCCGTTTGAGGTCCAGCATGTGCCCCTCGAAGCGCTGAGAGCGCAACGGGCGCAGGCTGAGGACTCCGTTCAGCAGACCTTCTCCGCGCTGGCGATCGACTACGCTACGGGCGGGCCGATCGACATGCAGCGAGTGGCCCGCTCCTTCCCACTACTGATGTGGACATCCATGCAAGATTACGCATTGCGGGTCATGGCACAGCCCCAACAAGCTGAGTGAGAAGGAGTTACCTGATGAACACAGCGCAGGAAAACAAGGCTTTTATTACGCAGTACTTCCAGGCGCTCAGCGGGGTTGCGAAAACCCCTGAGCTGTTCGATCAGTACATCTCGCCGGGCAATCAGGCGCTGCGCGACCACATCAATCAGGCTGAGGCGGCCTTCCCGCGCTACGAGATGATCGTCCGGGATATGATCGCGGAAGGCGATAAGGTCGCGGTTCGGGCGGACTGGCGCGCCACGCATCAGGGCGAGTTTATGGGCGTTCCGGCGTCTGGCAAGTCAATCAACGTGCCGTTCCTGATCATCTACCAGATCGGCGCGGACGGGTTGATCGCGGACCAGTGGCTTCAGGTGGACTCGGTCGCCCTGATGACGCAGATCGGCGCGATGCCGATGCCCGACGCGCCCGCCGAGGAGTAATCCATTCGCGCAAGCGCGCCGTAAAGGCCGCTTGCCTAGTTTGCACAGGCTGGCGTCGGATCGGGTGCCAGCCTGTGCGCTGGCCTGCATAGGGGGCACCGGTCGGCGCAGCTTTTTTCCTTCCCCCGTTGTGGGGAAGGAACCGAGCGAAGCTCGGCAGGATGGGGGAAATTGCGCCTACCGGCTTATCGCGTGGTGCTGGACCTCACTCGCCACGCGGCGGATCGCTTTCAGGCTGCGATCCACGTCGGCCTCGGTCGTTGCCCAGCTCGACACGCTGATGCGCATCGCCGCCTGCCCATGCCAGACCGTCCCCCCCGCCCAGGCCGTGCCGTCCTGCTGGATCGCCGCGATCACTTGCTGCGTCGTCTCGGCGTCGCCAAACGACACCAGCACCTGATTCGACACCACCTCGTTCAGAACGGTGTACCCCGCCGCGCGCAGACCGTCCGCGAACCGCTGCGCCAGCGCGCACGTCCGCTCGATCATCTCCGCCAGCCCGGAGCGCCCCAGCGATCGCAGCGCCGCCCACACCTCGACGCCCCGCGCCCGGCGGGACAGCTCCGGCACGGTCAGGAACGGATCGCGCTGCTCTCCCTGGACCAGATAGCTTGC
>CBINGT010000284.1:0-5274 GCA_966250245.1 uncultured Anaerolineae bacterium | reverse complement strand
TCTGGATATAGGTCGGGTTTTTCGGGTCCGGCTCGATCTTGCGGCGCAGGTGCGAAACGTAAATACGCGGGTAATGGTGCTCGCTGTTGTACTCGTAGCCCCAGACCTGTTCGAGAAGCTGCTGGAAAGTAAGCACCTGTCCCTTGTTGCGGACGAACGTCGCCAGCAGCTTGAACTCGGTCGGCGTCAGGCGAATCTCCTCACCGCCCACGCAAACACGCCGGTTGTCGACGTCCACGGTCAAATAATCGTCTGAATAGATCGCCGTCTGAGGCTGGCTGTCGTCGCTCATCTGCGCGCGGCGTAAGAGCGCCTTCACCCGCGCGTGGAATTCCAGATTCCGCAGAGGCTTGATCAGGTATTCGTCTGCGCCCTGATTGAGTCCCTCGGCCATCTCTTCTTCGGTGATCGCGTGCGCAGTCATGATCACGATCGGCACATTCGACAGTTCGCGGATGCGCTGGCACACAACCAGCCCGTTCATGCCGGGCAGCGCAACGTCAAGCAACACAAGATTAGGGCGCGTCTCGTGGAACAACCGCAAACCTTCGCGCCCGTCATGCGCAGTATAGACCTCGTAGCCGTGCCGCTTGAGGTCCAGCTCCATATACCGGCTCAGGTCCGCGTCGTCTTCGACAATCAACACTTTGACGCTCATACGCTATCTCGCTTGGTAAGCCGCTCTACTCTTCACATTGTAGCGTATATTTCCATGCGTTGTACGCAACCATTATATTGATACACCCGGCCGGGTCTGCTATCCTTTGTGTGCATTGGACAATGGCGCTTTGCCCCCCGCCTGTTTACGATCTGTTCCGTCGAGGGACATTACTTCGGAGGACGCGGTGCCGTACCAATCGGTCGGGAACCGGCGAAACAGCGTTCAGTTCGGCGTGGGCCGGTCTGTGTGGGCCGGGACGCGCCCTGCTGCTATCCCTGAGCGCGTCCTCGACATGATCCCCGGCGGGCTGGCGTGGCTGGCGCTGGTCGTCATGCTGATCGCGGGATACGCCGCGCCGATGGCCGCCGTGCTCGGCGCGGGGCTGCTGGCGTTCTATTCGGCCGTGCGCTTCACCTTCGCAGGAGCCGCTGCCCTGCTCGGCCTGCGCAAAATCCGGCAATGGGAAGCGATCGACTGGCCCTCGGAATACGCGCGCCGCGCTTCCGACGACAGCCTGCCCCTCGAAGCCGTCCATCACGTCGTCATCATCCCGAATTATCGCGAAGACGTCGAGACGCTGCGCCGCACGCTCGATCACCTCGCTCGCCAGCGGGATGCAGCCACCTCGATCAGTATCGTGCTGGCGATGGAGGTCGGCGAGGCGGGCGCGCTGTCGAAGGGCGAAACCCTGCGCGCCGAATACGCGGACCGCTTCGAGAATTTCCTGGTCGCCACGCATCCGAAGGGCCTGCCCGGCGAGATGCAGTGCAAGTCCGCCAATCAGGCGTGGGCCGCGCGCTGGGCCCGCCGCGCGATGGTGGACGAGCTAGGCTACAACATCGACCATCTGGTGATCACCACGATGGACTCCGATACGCTGTGGCATCCGCGCTATTTCGAGGCGCTGCGCGTGCTGTTCGCGACCGATCCACGCCGTTACGCGACCTTCTGGCAGGCGCCGATCCGCTATCACGGCAATGTGTGGGCGATCAACCCCCTGATGCGCATTCTGCACGCGTATTCGTCCGCGTGGGAGCTGGCGTATCTCGCGGCGCCGTGGTGGCAGGCGCTGCCCATGTCGTCCTATTCAATGAGCCTGCGCCTGCTGGATAGCCTAGGCTATTGGGACGCGGACGTGATCGCCGACGAGTGGCACATGTACATCAAGTCGTACTTCCAGCGCGACGGCGACATCCGCTTGCAGGAGATCCTGTTGCCGTTCTACGCCAACGCCACCACCGGCGACACAGTCTTCCAGGCGATCAAGGAACGCTACCTGCAAACGCTCCGCCACGCGTGGGGCGCCAAAGAGATCGGCTACACGATCTCGCAGATGAGCGAAAACCCGCAGATCTCGTTTCTCGGCGGGTTCAACCTGCTCTTTCGCGTGGCGCACGACAACCTGCTGGCCGGGTTTGGCTGGATCGTGATGATGTTCGGCGCGCAGTTCCCGATGATCTTCCACCCGGACGTGGTGCGCGCCAACCTGACCAGCGCGCCGTTCCTGCTGCTTCAGATTTCGGCGACGATCGTTTCGATTCTGACGATCTTCTTCTGGGTGCTGGATTTGCGCATCCGTCCGCCGCGCCCGACGCCGTGGACCATGAGGGAGCGGCTCTACGAGCTGGCGAGCCTGCCACTGCTCGCCGTGATGACGCTGATTTGCGTGGCGATGCCGGTGCTCCATTCGCAAACTCGTTTGATGCTGGGCATACCGCTCCAGTTCCGAGTTGCGGCTAAACGGTAACCGGGCACCGAAACCGTAAACGCAATTCAGAGCGTGGAGCAGAACACACTCCACGCTCTTTCGTTCAAACGAAGTGCACGACCGCGACCGCCAAGGCCGCTTGAATAGGAGGCTTGCGTATGGCACGAATCACAATGAAGTTCGGAGGGACATCGGTCGGCAGCCCGGACGCGATGCGCCAGGCGGCGACGCTCGTCCGGCAGGCAGCCGACGAGGGCCATCAGGTGATCGTCGTCACTTCGGCCATGGCAGGCGTGACTAACATGCTGATCGAAGGGGCGCGAACTGCCTCGCAAGGGGACAGCGCGCGCTTCACCGCCATCGCTCAAACCCTGCGCGACAAGCACCAAGCGGTCATCGACGAACTGCTGGCAGATCCGCAAGAGCGTCAGGCGCTCAGCGATATGATCGGCGGGCTGGTGGACCAGTTCTCCGCTTTCTGTAGCGGGATGCACGTCCTGCGCGAAGCATCCGACAAGGCGATGGCGGCGGTCAGCGGCCTGGGCGAGCGGATGTGCGCGCCGCTGCTGGCCGCGTTGCTGCGCCAGGAAGGGCTGTCCAGCCAGCCGCTCGACGCGAGCGCCCTGCTGGTTACGGACGACGATTATCTCAACGCGGGCGTGCTGCAAGCCGAGTCCGAGGCGCGCGTGCGACGCGGCGTATTGCCCCTGCTGGAGCGCGGGATCGTCCCGGTGCTGACCGGGTTCATCGGCGCGACGCGCGAGGGCGTGCTGACCACGCTCGGGCGCAGCGGCAGCGACTACAGCGCGGCGCTGTTCGGCGCCTTTCTGCAAAGCGACGAGGTCTGGATCTGGACGGACGTGGACGGCGTCATGACGGCCGATCCGCGCCTGGTGCCGGATGCGCACGTCATCCCGGTCATTTCCTACGCGGAAGTCGGGGAAATGGCGTACTTCGGCGCGAAGGTGCTCCATTCCAAGACGGTGCAGCCGCTGGTAGAGCGCGGCATCCCGCTCCGCGTGAAGAACACATTTAACCCATCCCACCCTGGCACCATGATCACCAATGAGGCTAATACCACGCCCGGCACGGTCAAGGCAGTCACCGCGATCTGCGATGTCAGCCTGATCACAGTTGCCGGGCGTGGCATGATAGGCGTACCAGGAATTGCTGCCCGCACCTTCATGGCCGTCGCCAAGCAAAACGCCAACGTCCTGATGATCACGCAGTCCTCAAGCGAGCAGAGCATCTGCTTCGTCGTGCCGGAATCCAAAAGCCGCGCAGTGGTCGAGGCCATCGAAAACGAGTTGGCCTACGAGTTTGGCCGGCAGGATATCGACCGCGCCTGGGCCGACGATGACGTTGTGATCATCACTGTCGTCGGCGCAGGGATGCGGCGGCAGTCAGGCGTCGCCGCGCGCGTGTTCGGCGCGCTGGGCGAGCGCAACGTCAACATCATCGCTATCGCACAGGGCACCAGCGACCACTGTCTCTCGATGGTCGTCCGCGCCAGCGATAGCGAAGCCGCCGTCTCCCAGATTCACAAGCTCGTCGTGCTGAACGGGCGCGGCGATCCATCGTCATCCGCCGCCCGCTCCAACGGACAATCCGCCTCACCGCAACCCGCAGAAAGGAACGCCAGCCATGAACCCACCTCTTGACGTCGCAGTCCTCGGCGCGACCGGCGCGGTCGGCCAACGATTTATTCAGCTTCTCGAGGGGCACCCGTGGTTTCGCGTGCGAGAGCTGGTCGCCAGCGATCGCAGCGCGGGCCAGCGGTATGGCGACGTGGTCCGCTGGGTGCTCGGCGGTAACCCGCCGCCTCACATCGCAGATATGACCATCCTGCCGCTCGACAGCCCGCTCGAGTCGCGATTGGTGTTCTCGGCGCTGCCCGGCGACATCGCGCAGACGGTGGAATGGCGCCTGGCCGAAGCCGGACACACCATCTGCTCGAACGCCAGCGCCTACCGCATGCACGAGCACGTCCCGATTCTGTTACCGGAGATCAACGCCGATCATATCGGGCTGATCGACGTGCAGCGCGCGACCTACGGCTGGAGCGGCGGGCTGGCGACGAACTCGAACTGCACCAGCGCGCCGGTTGCCATGTCGCTCGCGCCGCTACGCCAGTTCGGGATCGAAGCGGCCCAGCTTGTCAGCATGCAGGCGATCAGCGGCGGCGGCTATCCCGGCGTGCCCGCGCTGGACATCACCGACAACGTGATCCCGTTCATCAACGGCGAAGAGCCAAAACTGGAGATGGAGCCGCGTAAGATGCTCGGCTCGCTGGTCGATGGCGGGATCGCGCTGCTAGACAGCGTCATGAGCGCGACCTGCACGCGCGTCCCGGTGCTGGACGGGCACCTCGTCGCGGTCAGCGTGCGCTTCCGCGAGCCGGTGACCGAGGCGGACCTGCGCGCCGCGTGGGACGAGTTTCGTGGGCCGGACCCGGTCCCCGACCTGCCAAGCGCGCCCGAGCAGCCGGTCGTCTTCCGCAGCGAGGCGGATCGCCCGCAGCCCCGGCGCGATCGCGACACCGGCGGCGGCATGTCGGCAGTGGTGGGGCGGCTGCGCCCCGACCCGGTGATCGGCGGGTGGAAGTTCCTGGCGCTGGCGCACAACACCGTGCGCGGCGCGGCAGGCTGTTCGATTCTCAACGCGGAGTTGCTTTCCGCGTGCGGTTACCTGTCGTAGCCGTCGAGCGCGCCGATCACGGCTTCAGGCGCCAGAGCGAGCCACGCAGCAGGAAGCGCCTCGTCCGGCACGGCGATCAAATGGGTGGCGCACGCGCAGTCCGACGCGCCGAAGCGCGGCCACGCGATCGCCGCGCCGTACACCTGCAACAGTGCCGCCGACCATGCGCATTCCAGGCGCGCGTGCCCGGTCCGCACGGCAAGGCGCG
>CBINGT010000283.1:0-5279 GCA_966250245.1 uncultured Anaerolineae bacterium | reverse complement strand
TGACGCTGCTGCCCGGCTTCATCGACGTGCACGCGCACGGCGCCGCCGGTCACGAGGCGATGGACGCCACGCCGGACGCTTTGCAGGGCATGGCGCGATACTACGCGCAGCATGGCACGACTGCGTTCCTGGCCGCGACGTGGACCGACAGCGCGGAGCGCATCCACGCGGCGCTGAACGCGATCGGCGAGACGATGGGACCACAGCCAGACGGGGCAACGCTGCTCGGCGCGTACCTCGAAGGCCCGTACCTCAACCCGGAGCGGTGCGGCGCGCAGAGCACGCAGCATATCCGCCGGGCGACGCGCGAGGAAGCGCTCGCGTTTCTCGACATGGGCGTGATCCGCGAGGTGGCGCTGGCGCCGGAGTTCGAGGAAAACCACTGGCTGATCGAGGAATGTGTAGCACGCGGGATCACGGTCACTGCTGCGCACACCGCCGCAACCTACGAGCAGATGCGGCAGGCGGTCGCGCTTGGTCTGCGACAGGCCACGCACACCTTCAACGCCATGACGCCCCTGCACCACCGCGAGCCGGGGACGGTCGGCGCGGTGCTCTCATCGCCCGAGATCCGCGCCGAACTGATCGCGGACAATCTACACGTCCACCCGGCGGTAATGCGGATCCTGTACGCAGCGAAAGGCCCGCACGGCGTCATCCTGATCACCGACGCGATGCGCGGCACTGGCATGCCAGACGGCGAATACCCGATTGACGAGCGGATCGTGCTGGTGAAGGATAGCGCGGCACGCCTGCCGGACGGCACGCTGGCGGGCAGCACGCTCAGCATGGAGCGCGCCCTGCGGAACCTGATCGCCGCCACCGGACATCCGCTTGAAGTCGTGTGGCCGTGCAGCAGCCTGAACGCGGCGCGCGCGCTGCATCTGGCGGATCGCAAGGGGAGCATCGAGGCCGGTAAGGACGCCGATCTGGTGCTGCTCGACGCGGCGCTAGAGGTCAGGATGACAGTCGCCGAGGGGCGGATCGTCTACGAGGCGTAGCCCTCACCCGAGGCGGCACGCCCGCAGGAACTCCATCACCGTTTCCTCTTCGGGCGTCAGCGCATAGGGTGAGGTTGGCGTGGAGTCAGAGACTTCGGGCAGCATGTCGTAGAGCGTGTTCTCGGCATAGCACGACAGCACCGAGGGGTGGATGTAATACGTGCGGCAGACGGCCGGTGTGTTGCCCAGTTCCCCGGCGACACGTTTGACCGCTGCCGTGACGTTGCGCTGCGCCTCGGTTTTGCTCTGCGCCGGACCGATCTCGCGCAGCGCACGCAGGGTGAGGACCGTCCCGCCCCAGGTGCGAAAATCCTTGGCGGTGAAGTTCTCGCCGGTGATCTCGCGCAGATAGTCGTTGACGTCGCCCGAGTCGATGCGCTGGCGCTGGTCGTCGTCGTCCAGGTATTGAAATAGCTCCTGGCCGGGGATGTCTCGGCAGCGCTCGACCAGCTTGGCGAGGCGCCGGTCTCGCAGGTGGACGACCTGATCCTTGCTCGTCTTGCCTTTGAACGTGAACTTGACCGTCGCACCCTCAACTGTCACGTGCCGGTCGCGCAGCGTGGTGAGGCCAAACGACTCGTTGTTGCGACGATATTCCTCATTGCCGACGCGGATCAGGGTGGTTTCGAGCAGCCGCACCACCAGCGCGATCACCTTCTCGCGGCCCAGCCCGTGCCGCCGCAGGTCCTGATCGGTGTGCTCGCGGATCAGCGGCAGCGCCTCGCCAAACAGCAGCAGCTTGTCGAACTTGCGCTGGTCGCGCACCGCGTTCCATTGCGGGTGGTAGATGTACTGCTTGCGGCCGCGCTCGTCACGCCCCGTTGCGAGGATGTGCCCCTTCGGGCTGGGGCTGATCCACACGTCGGTCCACGCTGGCGGGATAGCGAGCGAGTCCAACCGGGCGCGAGTCTCCTTGTCGCTCACCAGCGAGCCGTCCGGCGCGTAATACGACCAGCCGCGCCCGCGCTTCCGGCGGGTGTAGCCGGGCACGCGCTCGCTGACGTAGCGCAGCCCGGCAGAACGCGCCGCCTCAAGCGGATCCTCGACAGCGGCGACAGACTCGCGAAGGATATCCAGTTCCGACTCGGAAAGTGCCACAGCCCGCGCCCCGATCAGTCCAAATTATTCGGCTTTTACTGCGTTACAAACTCCGGCAGGATCTGCCGCTTGGCGAACTCGATGAACCCCTGCTGATCCGGGCCGATCTGGTGAATGTAGACGTGGTCGAACCCGGCGTCGACGAATTCCTGGATCGCGTCCAGATAGCGTTGAACGTCCGGCCCGCAAATCACCGACTGCGCGACATCGTCCTCGGTGACCATTTGCGCGGCCTGCTCGAAATGCGCGGGCGTCGGAAGCTCCTGCCCTAGCTCGCCTTTCACTGCGGCGGTCGGCCAGATCTCGTACGCCATGCGACGCGCCTCGGCTTCGTTCTGGGAGTAGCACACGTGCACCTGGCCGTACACCGGCTTGCCACTGCCACCCGCTTCCTCGAACGCCTGCACAACCTCGGATTTCGGCGCGGTGCTCACGAACCCGTCGCCCATGCGCCCCGCCAATTCCGCCGACGATGGACCGGCGCCCGCCACCAGGATCGGCGGAAGCTGCTCCGGCAACGTGTAGACGCGCGCGTTCTCGACCGTGTAATACAGGCCGTAGAAGCTCTGCGTGCCGCCGTCCCACAGCAGGCGGATCACATCGATCGCTTCTTCCAGCATTTCGGCGCGCACGTCATACGCGGGCCAGCGGTCCCCGAGGATGTGCTCGTTAAGGTTCTCGCCGGTGCCCACACCGAGCAGAAAGCGGCCGGGCATCATCGCGGCGACGGTCGCGGCAGCCTGCGCAATAATCGCGGGATGGATGCGGATCGTCGGGCAAGTGACGCCAGTCATCACCTCAATGCGCTCGGTCGCCTGCGCGATCCCGCCCAGCACCGACCAGACAAACGGGCTGTGGCCCTGGCGATCGACCCAGGGATGATAGTGGTCCGAGATCGAAGCGAACGCGAACCCGGCGTCTTCCGCCATCCGCGCAAAACGCACCAGATCGTTCGGCGGGTGTTCCTCACTGGAGAGGGTGTAACCTAGCTGGACCATTCCGGGCAGTTCCTTTCGTTGTTCGCACGCACGGAAGGGGAAAGCCCGCGCGTCGCATCCGCAGTGTGCGCATGAGTGTAGGAGCAGACCGGGGTTGGAGCATCAGATAAGTGGCGGGTTTCGCGCTAGGAAAGGTGACCCGTTTCGGAGAGCAGCGGTTAGCGGTTAGCAAAGAACAGAGCAAAACAGCCAAGGGCTACAGGAAGCAAGCTGCTGGTGGCGAACTGCCTATTACTACAGATCGTCCAGCGACAGGTCGCTCATGCGGCGCACCGCGTCGTCGCCATACCGCTCGCGCAGCGCATCGAGCGTCTGTTGCAGGCGGCGCTTTTCGTCGGCAGTGGACGGGTCTTCAAACAGGCCAAGTTGTCGCGCAGGAGCGGCGAACCCACTCAGCCCCACGCCGATCAGGCGGACCGGCTTACCCACCGGCCAAACGCGCCGGAACAGGTCCACCGCTGCCTCGAAGATCGCGTCGTCCTGGTCGATCGGCCGGTCGAGCGTCACCTGCCGGGTGAGCGTGGTGAAATCCGCCCAGCGCAGCTTGATCTTGACCGTCGTGCCGCTCAACCCGCTCTGGCGGACCTGCCGCCCCACCCCGTCGGAAAGTTGGCGGAGCGTCCGCTCCAGCAGCGTCGCGTCGCTGACGTTGCGCGCGAACGTCACCTCTTTGCTGATCGACTTCGTCTCGCGCTCCGGCTCAACTGGCCGGTCGTCGATCCCGCGCGCGTGCAGGGCGATCGCCTCGCCGTTCTTGCCGAACAGGCGGCTCAGACGCTCCGGCGGCCACGCGGCGACGTCGCCAATTGTCTTCACGCCATGACGCGCCAGCGCCTCGGCCGTCTTCGGCCCGACGCCCCACAGCTCGCCGATCGGCAGCGGGCTGAGAAACGCCGCTTCCTGCCCCGGCGGGACGACCGTGATCGCGTTCGGCGGAGAATCGCCGCGTGCCTTCGCCTTGCCGACATTGTTCGCGATCTTGGCGACCAGCTTGTTCGTCGCCACGCCAATCGAGCACGGCAGGTTGAGTTCCTCGTTGATCGATGCCTGGAGCGTGCGCGCGATCGTAGCTGGATCGTCCGGCAGAAAGCTCACATCGGCAAACGCCTCGTCAATCGAAAGCTGCTCTACCAGCGGCGTGAGGTCGTGCAGCCGCTGCATCACCTGGCGGGACATTTCGCTGTATTGCCCGCGATGATGCGAAATCAGGATCAGGTGCGGGCACAGGCGGAGCGCGGTCGCGGTCGGCATGGCCGAGTGGATCCCGAAGCGCCGCGCCGCATACGAACACGCCGCGATCACGCCGCGCTGCTCCGGCCGACCACCCACGGCGAACGGCTTGCCGCGCAGCGACGGATCGCGCAACTCTTCCACCGCGCAGAAAAACGCGTCCAGGTCCAGGTGCAGGATTTTCCGCTCCATACGCTCAAGTGTACCCCGAATCAGGCGACGACACAGGCGCAGCCATCCGCCGAGTTGTCCCGATGCGCGAAACCGACTACAGTAACAGGCATCAACTGAGGAGAGACGCGCAAATCTATGACCGGCGAGTTAAATCCGGACGCTGTTGCACCCAAGAAACCGGCTTCTCTGCCCGACGAATCGTTGCAATGTCCTGCGTGCGGGGCGTTCAACCTGGCGCTGGCGCGAACCTGCGTGCAGTGCGGCGCGGACCTGCCCGCCACAGATAGCCAGTACGACACGCCCAGCACCGTCCCGATGCGACGCAAGCCGCAGACCATCCCGGTCGATCGCGAATCGCCCAAGCGCTTTCCGCCGGAAGCAACCGCCCTGCTCCAGTTTTTACCCTCTGCGGTGTGTTACACCGTCGAGATCCGCGAGCCGCTGATCCTCGGCCGTTCGACCAACGCAGCAGCAGAGGGCATTCTCGACCTCACGCCGCTCAATGCGCTGGCGCATGGCGTCTCCCGGCGGCATTGCCTGCTCCAGCGGCGTGGCGAATACCTCAGCGTGATGGACCTCGGCAGCGTCAACGGCACGTTTCTGAACGACCTCAAGCTGATGCCGTTTGTGGATTACGTAGTCTCGCACGGCGATCACCTGATTCTCGGCACGCTGCATCTGGCGATCTTCTTCGGCGGCGTGGACGACACGGACTGAGTCGGGTACATTCTCCAACACTTGAGATGGTTGCTTCGCCATGAGGAGGTAGCTTCATGGA
>CBINGT010000282.1:0-5315 GCA_966250245.1 uncultured Anaerolineae bacterium | reverse complement strand
GCCGATCACTTGAAAGAACCCGTCCGGGTCCATCGTCGCGATGTCGCCCGTCAGCAGCCAGCCATCGCTTAGGCGCGTATCACCCGCCTCAGACGCGGCGCCGTTCCAATAGCCGCTCATCACCTGTGGACCGCGCACCGCCAGTTCCCCGATCTCGCCTTCTGGCACGTCCTCGCCATTCTCCAGGCTGACGATCTTGGCGTCGGTGTTGGGCAGCGGCACGCCGATCGAGCCGATCTTCCGCACGCCAAACAGCGGGTTCGCGTGCGTCACGGGCGAGGCTTCGGTCAGGCCGTAGCCTTCCATCACGCGACCGCGCGTCAGTTTCTCGAACTCTTCCTGCACCTCGACCGGCAGCGGCCCGGACCCGCTCATGCACGCCTTGATCGCAGACAGGCCATACCCGCGCACGTTCGGCGCGTGGTTGATGCTGGTGTACAGCCACGGCACGCCGGGGAACACCGTCGGGCGGTAGAGGCGGACGTGGTGCAAGATCTGTTGCACGTCGTAGACCGGCAGCAGGATCATCTGCGCGCCGAGCGCAATCGGGACGTTCATCGCGCTGGTCATGCCGTAGGAGTGCAGCAGCGGCACGACGCTCATAAACACCTCGCGCCCGTATTGGAATTCGGGATACCAGTGCCGGTTTTGCAGCGTATTGGCGACGAGATTGGTGTGCGTCAGGCAAACGGCTTTTGGCGTGTCTGTCGTGCCGGTAGTGTAAGCGATCACCGCAAGGTCGTTCGGGGATACGGGCCGGTCCGGGTCGATCGTCGGCTGGCCGTGCATCAGCGTGCTCATCGACTTACCCAACGCCAGGGCCGCTTTCTCCGCGTCCGGCGCGCCGTGACCGAGATCGTGGAGCAGGCGCCGGTATTCGGCGGCTTTCATCAGCGGGCGCACACTCGCAAACACGATCATTTCGACCGCCTGCGCGTCGTGCAGCGACCGCGCCAGCTTCAGGTCAGACGCCAGCAGCACCGCGACACGTGCCTGCGTCTCCCGCGCCTGCTCGACTACGCCCTGCTCGCCCGCGTCGGGATTAGGCAGCACGACAGCGCAGCCGATTTTCAGCGCAGCGTAATAAGCAACGATGAACTGCGGCACGTTCGGCAGCGCCAGCATTACCCGATCGCCCGCCTTCAGGCCGCGTTTGAGCAAGGCGTGGGCGAACTGGTTGACCTGCGCGTTCAATTGCTGGTAGGTCAACGCCTTACCGTAGAACAGAGTCGCGGTGTTGCGCGGAATCGACTCAGCGGCAGTCTCCAACGCCAGGTGCAGCGGCTGCCGGGGGAGCGGGATCGTATACGGCGTATCCTGGCTGTAGCTCGACAGCCACGGCCGCTGCTCGATCAGCTTGGAGACAGTGCCCCGATCGCGCCAGGAGCCACCGCGCGTGCCGCGAATGAACCGGTCCAGCGCGCGATTGACCGCCTGGTGACGCTCTAGCTGAACCTTATGCTTGGCCGCACCGACATCCACGATCTCTGCGCCGGGGATGCGCTTGCCTAATTCCTCGTAGACCTGCCGGGGGAAATACGTGTCGCGCTCGCCCATGACGACCATCGTCGGGACGGTCAGCTTCTCCAGCAGGGGCCAACCGCGCCAGCGCATCATGTTATTGAGCATCATGCGGCGCATGACGTGAATCTCGGCGTTCCACACCGGGCGATACTTCCACAGCGCGCGATACAGCGCGGGCGGCACGCGCAACGCCCACCGCGCCACACGCGGCAGCGGATACTCGCCCGCGGTCGCAAGCAGCGCCAGCCGCTCAAGCCGCTCTGGACGGCGAGCGGCGTACTCGATGCAGATCGCCCCGCCGAACGAGTGCCCGACCAGCGTGAAACGCTCCGGCAGCGCCAGCCGCTCGACCACGGCGTCGAGATCGGCCAGCACCTCGTCCATCGTGTAATCGCTGTAGGGCGCGTCGCTCTGACCGTGACCGCGCAGGTCCGGCACGACGACACGATAATCTCGCGCGAAGTGGTTGGCCTGGTACTCCCACGTCTCGGCGCAGCCCGCGTAGCCATGCACGAACAGGATGGTTTGATCGACCTGCTCCGGCCACAGGTCGATCACGCTCAACGACATGTCGGGGCGATCCGGCATCGGCACGCGCACGCGATACAGGTCCAGGTCGAGCCGGATAACCTGGCGCTTCATACCACGCAGCTTTTTTTTCATCGTCCCCGCCGAATGACCCCGTTATGCGATGTCCATGCGCGCCGCTGCTATTCCTCGAAGGCGAAGCGCGTCGTATCGTCCGGATAGCGCGACCACGCGAACGCCACGCGCGGCACCAGTTCCCAGACGGGCGTGCCGTGTCGCATCCCATACTTCGGCTCGTATGCGTCGTCGATTCGGGTCAGCAGGTCGGCGTCAGTGTTCTCCTCAGTGTGGCGAACAGCCGTCCCTTCGAGGATCACGACCTCGTCACCGCTTTCGAGATGCACTACCACGCGCGGATCGCGAGCGAGGTTACGCGCCCACACCGTCTCCGACCCGCCGCCAAAGTACACCGTTCCATCAACCAGCACGCCCCACACCGGGACCGCGTGCGGGCGACCGTCGGGGCGCGTCGTGGCGATCCAGTAATTCCGGGCGCGCTCCAGCCGTTCGAGGGCGAACGACCACGGCAGCACACCCTCAGTCGTCTCAGGAATGCCGTATCCGGGCACATGCGGGCGGCCGATCGACACAGGGTCCACCTTACGAGTCATCGTCTGCTCTCCTTGGCTCATAGACTCGCATGAGTCTAGCGCAAATTCCCCGCGCGATCATCCAGCGGCCACCCCATCGGGACAAAAAACGGGTGACTGCTCAGGCAGCCACCCGTCTAGTTACACCATGCGATCTGCCGATATCAGGTCTGTACGGTCCCGCCCAGGTGACCGTGACGGCGCAGCGTCTTCTCGAACTCCACCGCGAAGAAGACGGAGCTTGACAGGATCAGCACGATAATCAACTCGGTCGCGTTGAGCGATGTCGTCTCGAAGATCGTGTGGCCGATGGGCGTGAACACGGCAAGGAACTGGAGCACAGCCGTCAGCAGCACGGCGCCAAGCAGCAGTCTGTTCCGCGTAAGCGGCGCCTCAATGGCCGACGCATCACCAGCGTGGATGGCGGACACATGCGCCACCTGCGACAGCGCGAGGATCATGAACGCGATGGTACGCGCCTTGGTCAGCGCCTCATCCGACGGGTCATGCCAGCCGCCGGGGAACTGGTCTAGCGCCCACACATAGCCGAGCAGCGTCGTCACGCCAAGCCAGAGGCCGACCCAGATCACGTGACGGCCCACGCCCTGCGCAAAGATGCTCTCGCGGGGCGGGCGCGGTTTGCGCTTCATCACGTCTGCCTCACCCGGCTCGAAGCCAAGCGCCACGGCGGGAAGGCCATCCGTGACCAGGTTGATCCACAGAATCTGGATCGCCAGCAGCGGTACGCGCAGCCCGACCAACAGTGCGAGGAACATGGTGATGATCTCGCCAGTGTTGGTTGCCAGCAGATAGCGGATAAACTTGCGGATGTTGTCGTAGATCGTGCGGCCTTCTTCGACCGCCGCCACGATCGTCGCAAAGTTGTCGTCGGTCAGTACCATATCCGACGCGCCCTGGCTGACGTCTGTGCCAGTGATGCCCATCGCCACGCCAATGTTCGCCTGCTTGAGCGCGGGGGCGTCGTTCACGCCGTCACCGGTCATCGCGACGATGTGCCCGTGCGATTGCAGCGCTTCGACAATGCGAAGCTTGTGCTCGGGCGTCACGCGCGCATAGACCGACACTTCCTTCACTGTCTCGCGGAGCTGCTCGTCGCTCAACTGGTCGAGTTCGACGCCGGTCATGGCGCGGTCGCCTTCGGAGATCAGCCCGAGTTGCTTGGCGATCGCCTGTCCGGTCAGCGCGTGATCGCCGGTGATCATCACCGAGCGGATACCCGCGCCCTTCGCCACCTGGATCGCGCGCTTGGCTTCGCTGCGCGGCGGGTCGACAATGCCCACCAGGCCGAGCAGCGTCAGGTCGCGCTCAAGTGTCTCGGGCGTCGGGTCTTCGGGAAGTGAGTCCAGCGGGCGATAGGCCAGGGCCAGAACGCGCAAGCCCTCATTCGCCATCCGGTCGATTTGCTGGCGCCAGGCTTCGCGCCGCTCGTCATCCAGCGGGTGCGGGCCGTCCGGCATGGTTTCTTCGGTCGCCCAGGCGAGCAGTTGATCGGGCGCGCCCTTGGTGAACGCGACATACGGCGCGTTCTCAAACAACTGCTTGACGAATTTACCGCGCGGTTCGTGGATGGTTGTCATCGCCTTGCGCTCGGAGCTAAATGGTAGCTCGCCGACGCGCGGCAGCTCTTCCTCAAGCGCCGAACGAGTCCACCCGGCTTTGCGCGCCGCCACCAGCAAGGCGCCTTCCGTCGTGTCACCGACCACGCCCCACGGCCCGTCTTCGTTGACCTTTTCAAGATACGCATCGGTGCTCAGCGCGGCAACCCTGAGCAGCCTTGCCAGCACCTCGTCATCGACCGGGTTGATCTCATTGTCGCCCTCGTAAAATTCGCCGACCGGCTCGTACCCGACGCCCGTCACGCGGACGTCGTCGCGCCCTGGCAGCGCGAGCGTTGTCACCGTCATTTCGTTACGGGTGAGCGTGCCGGTCTTGTCCGAGCAGATCACCGACACCGATCCGAGCGTTTCCACTGCGGGCAGCTTGCGGATCAGCGCATTGCGCCGGATCATGCGCCGAGCACCGAGCGCCAGCGCGATCGTGATCACCGCCGGAAGTCCCTCAGGGATGGCCGCCACTGCGAGGCTGATCGCCGTAAGGAGCATCTCGCGCACGTCCTCACCGCGAATGACGCCGATGACAAACACCAGCACGCACACCGCAAGCGCGGCGCCCGCCAGGTAAATACCCATCTTCTCAAGGCGGTCCTGGAGCGGCGTGCGGCCTTTTTCGACGCCCTGAAGCAGCGCGGCGATGGTTCCAAGCTGCGTCTTCACACCTGTCGCGACCACGGCCAGCGTGCCGCGCCCATAGGTGACAGTCGTGCCCATGTACACAAGGTTGCGCCGGTCCGCAAGGCCGGGCGGCGGCTCGGTGTCGGGCAGGGGTTCATCGATCTTCTCGACCGCGGTCGACTCGCCAGTGAGCGCCGCTTCATCGACCTGCAAGTTCGCGGATTCGAGCAGGCGACCATCGGCAGGGATCCGGTCGCCCGCTTCCAGCAACACAATGTCGCCGGGAACGAGGTCGTCGGCGCTGATCTCCTGCACGTGGCCGTTGCGCCGCACGCGAACATGCGGCGTCTGCATCGCGCCG
>CBINGT010000281.1:0-5319 GCA_966250245.1 uncultured Anaerolineae bacterium | reverse complement strand
CCGCCGAACATCGCGCCGGGGATGTTGCCGATGCCACCCAGCACGGCCGCAGTAAACGCCTTCAGGCCGGGGATGAAGCCGGTGCGGAAGTCAAACGACAGGTTGTGGAAGCCCATCATCACGCCCGCCGCCCCCGCCAGCAGCGCGCCGATCGCGAACGTCACGACGATCACCTGGTCGACATCCACGCCCATCAGCGCGGCGGTGTCTTTGTCCTCGGCCACCGAGCGCATCGCGCGGCCCGTCTTCGAGCGCTGGACGAACGTATACAGCAGCGCCATCAGCAGAATCGACACGACCACGATAATGATCCCCGTCTTCGTGACCGGGATCGTCCCCACACTGCCCAGCCGGAGCGGGATCGTGCCGTCGATCAGGGACGGGCGCACGTAGAAACGTTGCGTCGGACCGAAAATGTTGAGCAGCGCCTGTTGCAAGAAGAACGACGCGCCGATCGCGCTGATCAGCGGCGTCAGGCGCGGCGCGTGCCGCAGCGGCCGGTAGGCGATCCGCTCCAGCCCGATCGACACGAGCATCGAGGTCACCATCCCGACCGCGACAATGAACAGCAGCCCCAGCACCGTGATCACGACGCGATATAGCTGCGGGGTGAACGCCCCCAGCGCTTGCAGCAGCCCAAAGCCAACCAGCGCGCCGACGATAAACCGCACCGGCAGAGTAGAGATGGTCAGCAGCCACGTCGGGCTGACCTGCGCGCCGCTCGCCCGCTCGCGCCCGCCGCGCGAGACGAGCAGTTCCAGCGGCAGGAACAGGATCGCGGTAATCAGCGGCATCAATACGCCCGCCACCTGCGCCGCGCCAACTTCAAACGTGCCGCCGCCCAGGTCCATCAGATACGTCAGCGCGAAATAGCCGCCGAACGTGCCGATCACCAGCACTTCGCCGTGCGCGAAGTTAATCATAAACAGGATGCCGTACACGAGCGTGTAGCCGAGCGCCACCAGCGCATAGACGCCGCCCAGCACCAGCCCGTTAGTAAGCTGCAAGCCCCACACCGCAATCGGGAAGCTCTGCGCTGCTACGACCGCCTGCACGCGCAGAGAGAGCAGCAAGAAGAAGACGACACCCGAGTAGTTGATGATGATCCGTGTCGTAGAAATATTCTGTTCAAGCTGCGACCGGCCCGCGAGGATCGCGATCAAGGCAACCAGGCCCAGCCCGGTATACACCCACAGCGCTGCACCGAATGCCGATTCAAAGTCTAAAAGCGCGGGATCAGGGGGCGATCCGAACACACCGGACGAACGCGCGATCAGCCACAGGATCCGGATCGTCGCCAGCAGCGCCCCAATGCCAAAGTATCTGCCGCTAAGTTGTTCATAGTCGAGGGCCAGGCGATTCTGCCAGCGGGCCTGTGTGACTTGTGCCATATGATCTCCGTCCTGATAGTGCGTAGGCTGTCACCACGGGCGAGCCGCCGCGGCTGCTACCTTCAACACCATTTCAGCGCCGCCAGCGCCGGGAATGCTGCTCCGACGCTGGCGGCATTCTTGCTCGTGCGAAAGGCGCTCACGGACGCCTCACGCGATCGCTATCGGTTATTCCGCTTCCATCTCCAGCAGGTCTTCCGGCACTTCCACCGGGACCCACTCGCCATCCTCGACCACGTTGATGCCGATCCGGCCAGCGCCGCAGTCGCCGATCTCGTCGCACGACAGCGTGCCGGTCAGACCCTCGTAGCCCTCGGTGTTGCGGATCGCTTCGATCAGCGCTTCGCGGTCGATCACTAGGTTCCCGTCATCGTCCAGTTCGGCCACTTCCTGCAGCGCGTTGAAGACGATCCAGGCCGAGTCGTACGAGTGGGCATGGAACGGCCCCTGCTGCTCGGGACGGACGCCGAAGGTTTCTTCGTACTTGTCGTCGAAGGCTTCATTCGCCTCGGCGTTGGCTTCCGCCTCTTCCACGAAGCTCACGTAAACACCCTCAGCCGCGGCGCCCGCGCCCTCGATGAACACGTCGGCGTACACGCCGTCATCGCTGAAGAAGATCACGTCGCTCAGGCCAACGTCCCGCATCTGGGTCACCAGCAGAACCGCCTGCTCCTGATAGCCACCGAAGAAGATCGCATCCGGCGGATTAGCAGCCAGCGGCGTCAGCACCGGGCGATAGTCCTGGTCGTCGACGTTGATGCCCTCAAAGGCCACCACTTCGCCGCCCAGCTCGGTGAACGTGTCGCGGACGACTTCAGCCAGGCCCAGGCCGTACGAGTCGTTGTCGTGCAGCACCGCCAGGCGACGCGCGCCCAAAATCTTGTAGAGGTAGTGCGCGTCCACCGTGCCCTGGACGTCGTCACGGAAGGCGACGCGGTTCACCACGTCGAGGCCGCGCTCGGTCACCAGAGCCGCCGTCGCGCTGGGCGAAACCATCGGGATGCGCGCTTCTTCGTAAACATCCGAGGCGGCGATTGTCGCGCCAGAGCAGGCATGCCCCAGCACCGCGACGATCTGCTCGTCCGCCGCAACGCGGTTGGCGACCAGCGTACCCTCGTCACCGGAGCAGCGGTCGTCTTCCACCACGTATTCCACCTCGAAGCCCTGGATGCCGCCCGCTTCATTCAGCTCCATCAGCGCGATTTCCGCCGCTTGCTGAATGTCGAGGCCCATCTCCGCGATCGGGCCGGTCAGGTCGGTTACTAGCGCGATCTTGATCGTTCCACCGGCCGGAACCACGACCGTCGCCCGGTCATCGTCTTGCGCGTAAACCGGGCTGAGCGCGGTGAGGAGCAGCGCAACCAACAGTAAGTATCGAACTGATTTGATGCGGTGCATGACGTGCTCTCTCCTTGTGCATGTGTCGTCAGGCTGTCCGATCGAATATCTTTGCCTTACATTGCGCCCCGGAGCAACCGGGGCCTGGTGGGGAGTTCGGCCTTCTTACCGTTCGGTCACCCTTTGTCGATAGCTATCTTTCCCTCCTCGCAATCTCTTCCCTGTCAAACGCCGCAATCCGCGCTGAAGCCTAGTCGTTGCCAAAACGGCTGGCGCGGCGTGCGACGAATGATGCTCGCCGGGTAAGCCGGTCGAGTGCATTATGCCGAATCGTAGCAAGTACGGTCAACTTTTGTCAAACTGAGGTACTTACAAGTGCCGACAGTCTCGCGCGCGTGAGCCCAGTGGGCGAAAACAATACCGAATTTGCAGGTTGAAGCCTAACACTAGCCTTGTGTAAAATGCACAATCTCCCCTCCGCCGCCGGGCGAGCGAGGGAAAGGTCAGCTAGCTGAAACACCCAAAAGGCAACCCGCGCCATTCCTGGCTACAATCTGCGCGGCGACGGCAACGCGTGACAGCGCGTTTTCATTCCCCTGTGAGGCGAGCCCGTGATCACATCGCTGCGATCCTTCCGGCACGCGGACCGGCCCGACCGCGCGTTGTCGCTGCTTGGCCTGGGCGTGGCGCTGTCTCTGATGGGGGACGCGACGCTGTACGTCGTGCTGCCGACGCACACCCTCGCCGCCGGAATCGCGCTGTCCGACGTCGGGCTGATGCTCTCCGCCAACCGGATAATCCGCCTCGCCACCAACGGCCCGGCAGGCATGCTGATCGAGCGCATCCCGCGCCGGTGGATGGTCATTCCCGGGCTGTTCATCGGCGCGCTTTCTACCCTGCTGTACACCTTTCCCGGCTTCTGGCCGCTGCTGATCGGGCGCTTGCTGTGGGGCGTGGCGTGGACCGGCATCTGGCTCGGCGCGAACACCATGGCGATCGACCTCGCCCCGCGCGAGCGGCTGGGGCGCACAATTGGCCGCTTGCAGATGTGGTTTTTCATGGGATCGGGCGGGTCCGCGCTGATCGGCGGCGTGCTGACCGATGGATTGGGCTACCAGGCCGGGCTGCGGATCAGCGCGCTGATCTCGTTGCTCGCCGCGCTGATGTGGCTGGCGCTGCTGCCAGAGACGCGCCCCACCCGCGCGCGCCGCTCCGGAGAACCCACCGTCACGCAAAAAGCGCCAGGCAGCCCCGGACACTGGCGGTCGGTGATGGTCCCGCTAGCGCTCGCGATCATGCTGTATGGCGTCAGCCGGATGATCTTCGCCGGATTTCTGAACGCGACGCTGTCCCTGCTGTTGGGGCAGCGGATCGGAGAGACGATTCTGCTGCTGGGGCTAGTGATCCCGCTGGCGTCGTTCACCGGCGGGCTGTGGGCAGCCAACCAGGTCCTCGGGCTGATCGTCTCGCCGCTGGCCGGGTGGCTGCTGGACCGGCTCGGCAACCGCTGGCTGCTGGCGATCGGGGCGCTCGCGATCGGTGCGGTCGCGCTGGCGCTGATCGCGATCACCTACGGCCCGGCGATCGTGCTGGCGACGATGGCGGGGGTGGCGAGCACGAGCGTCCTGCAGGCGCAGGTGATGACGCTGGCGGGGGATTACGCGCCGCCGGGGCAGCAAGGGCGCATCATCGGCGCGCTGAGCACCGCAGGCGACCTCGGCAGCGCGATCGGGCCGCTGCTGGCGTATGCGCTGCTGCCCACGATCGACCTGAGCGGCGTCTTCTGGCTGGCGGCAGGGCTGGTCGCGCTATGTCTGCCGTGGACAATGTGGATCGCGGCGCGCGAAGCCCGTCGGCTGACGGCGCTGCGCGCGTGAGCGCGATCAGGGATAGCCTTCACGCGAGGGCTCGGGGAAAAATCACGGGCGGAGCAAGCTCCGCCCCTACTCCCTATTCCCCACTCCCTACTCCCCGCTACACGTCCTTGCCCACCTGGCGCAGCAAAGCGCGCAGGCGCTCGATCTGGCTTTCGCTCGGCGGGCGGATCGGGCGGCGCGGCGGACCGACCGGGATGCCGAGCAGCGCCAGCCCGGCCTTGACCGGCGCGGGATACGAGCCGAGCCCGGCCATCGACTCGCGCACCAGCGTGACGCGATCTTGCAGCGCCCGCGCCCGCGCGTGGTCACCCACGCAGAACGCCTCGTAGACGCCCACCAGCAGCTCCGGGATCAGGTTCGCAGTGAGCGCGACCGTCCCAACCGCGCCGTAACACAGCCCGCCGTAGAGCAGCGAGTCCCGCCCGACAAACACGCGGAACTCCGCCGGACACGCGCGGATCAGCCCGGCCGTCTCCGCGAGGTCCCCGCTGGAGTCTTTCACCCCGACGATATTCGGAAAATCGGCCGACAGTCGCGCCAGCGTTTCCGCCGCCAGACGCACGCCGCCGGTGCGGCCGGGATTGGAATAGGCCAACACCGGGATCGTGACCGCATTGGCGACCTCGGCGAAGTGCGCATAAAGCTCGTCCTGCGTCGGCGTCACAAAATATGGCGTGATCACCGAAAGGCAGTCCGCCCCCGCTGCTTCCGCC